>CALGTJ010000284.1 GCA_937901435.1 uncultured Rhodobacter sp.
TCACATAACCTATCTATCCGGCGGATCAAAGATCACGGGCAACGATCACGGGGCAACGGTCACGGGGCGACGGTCATGGGGCAACGATCGCTGGGCAATGGCCCCTAAAGGTCCAGCCGCCAGAACACCGGCACACCCAGACGTGCCATATGTTGCACAGCTTTGCGCCGATTGCGCTCGACGCCACTTTGGCGACGCCGCCGGCTGGGCACAATAAATTCTGGCATCTCCGCCACGGGCGCAAAACAAAACGCCTTTGGCAGCGCGGTATACAGCGAACGTGGCGGCAATGTGTGACGGATACCTTTCAGGATCGCGCCACTGCCCGGCTGGTGCATCCAGATCCGGCGCAGACCCACCACATCCCGCAGCACCATCAACGTTGCCAGCAACATCGCATTGGGCCAAAGTTTTGCGTACTGACGAAACACCGCCTGTTTATAGGCCTGATTGGCGATCGTTTCGCGGGACCGGGGGTTTTGCTGCGCCAGCCATTCCACCTCTGCCTTCACCAGATGCAGCCAGTCGCTTTGAACCTCTTCGATCAGGGCTTCGCCGCGATCAAAGTCGATATCCACCCGCGCCCAAGCCAGTGTCGGACGCCCCGTCTTGCGGCTGGGGTGCAGGGTTTCTTCGAACTTCCGCCGGGCGGATTGGTCAAGATACCGCCCCATCAGCGCCGCATGATCGCCGGGAAACCCAAGCTGGATTACCAGATGACCACCGGGTCGGCTCATTTGCAGCCGGTCCCACTCTCCGCATGTGCCCCAATGCGTGAAAGACAGCAGGAAATCCTGCCATTGCAGCGACCAGACAGCCTCTAGTGCGGCCAAACCGGCGCGGCTTAGCCCATCGAACGCCTCAAAGCGATCCGCATGGGCAAGAGCCTGCACATCGCCTTGGTGCAGGGTGCCACCGCTTTGCGCCACCAGCGGCTTGAGCCCCGGACGGTCCAGTAGTTTCCCAAAGGGAGTCTGGCACAGCGACGCGACCCGCGCGTGACCCTCGAGGGTATGGGCAAGCACCCAAGGGCTTTGCCGGTCAGGGTAATAATGAAAAGGCATCTCGTCCGGCAGTCTCTGCCGGAGCGTTGTTATCTCTAGGGGGGTAATTGGTCTGTCTCACGGGAACGCGGCCCGCGGATCAGCGGGCAATCAGAGGATGTGGTTCAGGGCGCTTTGGCCAATTTGGATCGATCTGGGCATGACATGCCTTTCAGCGTTAATTGCGTGTGGGCGAGATAGACCAAGGCCCTGAGTCGACCAAGCCTGTTTCTTGCACAACAAAAAGACCTGTCGCAGCAGTGCAACAGGTCTTTTCAGGTCATTAAGTCCGAAAAACGAGCATTATGCGCGCAGCGCGCCACCTGTCGCCTTGCTGACCTTCTCAATGATCTTGGCCCCGACGGCCTCTATTTCCTCATCCGTGAGGGTTTTGGTCGCAGGTTGCAACCGCACGGCAATCGCGAGGGATTTCTTGCCCTCACCCAGCGATCCACCGATGAATTCGTCAAACACCCGCACATCCTCGATCAACGCCTTATCCGCGCCCAATGCCGCGTTCACCAGCGTCAGCGCATCGACCTGCGCATCAACGACAAAGGCAAAGTCGCGCACGACCGCTTGCAGATCGTTGGCCTGCAAAGCCGGACGCGTCGACACCGTCGCGCGTTTCACCGGACTCTCTGCGGGGTATAGGGTAAAGCCCATCACAGGCCCTTTGACGTCCATCGCAGCCAGAACCCTTGGGTGCAGTTCGCCAAAAACACCAAGCACTTTCTTGGGGCCAAGGCAGATCATCCCATGACGTCCGGGGTGCCACCAGTCCGGCGCACCGCGCAGGATCTGCACCTTGGCGGGCGCGCCAAGCGCGGCCAGCACCGCCTCGGCATCAGCCTTGACGTCATAGACATCGACCGCGCGGCGGCTGCCATGCACGTCCTTCGGCCCCGTGTAACCAACAAGGATACCGCTGACCTGCATGTGCTGCTCTCCGGGCTCGCCGCCTTGATAGGCAGACCCAACCTCGAACAGACCAAAGTCGGTGAACCCGCGCGCCTGATTGCGCGCGGCGGCTTGCAGCAGACCGGGCAGCAAGGCGGGGCGCATATGGCTCATCTCGGACGAAATCGGGTTGTCCAGCCGCGTGGCGTCCTGCCCGCCGCCAAACAGCTTGGCAGAGGCCTCGTCGATGAAGCTATAGGTCACACATTCGTTGTACCCAAGCGCCGCCGTGGTCCGGCGCGCCGCACTTTCGCGCCGCTGCATCGGGGTCAGCACGGGCTTTGGCACACCGACCGTCGCGCGCGCCATCGGACGCCCTTGCAATTTGGTCAGCGAGGCAATCCGCGCCACTTCCTCGACCAGATCTGCAGAGCCTTTGACATCGGGCCGCCAACTGGGCGGGTGGGCCATGCCGTCTTTGATCACAAAGCCAAGCGCCTCTAGCGTCGCCACCTGAGTTTGCGCAGAGATATCCATGCCGACCAGCGACTGCACCCGGTCTGTATCCAGCTTGTAGGCGCGCGATGTGTCCGGCACCGCGCCGTCCATCACCACATTGGACGCTTCGCCACCGCACAACCCCAGCACCATCGCCGTCGCCGCATCCAATCCGGGCAGCGTAAATTCCGGGTCCACGCCACGTTCAAACCGATACTTGGCGTCAGAGTTGATCTTTAGCTTGCGCGCGGTCCCGGCAATCGTCACCGGATCCCAATAGGCACTTTCCAGAAAGACATTCACTGTCTCTTTGGTACAACCGGAATGCGCGCCGCCCATGATCCCGGCAATGCTCTCTGGTCCGCTATCGTCTGAAATCGCCATCATACCGGGCAGCAGCGTATATTCTTTGTCGTCCAGCGCCGTCATGCTGACAGGCTCGACCACCGTGTGAATCCGCAAATCGCCCTTGACCACATCGGCATCAAAGACGTGCAGCGGGCGGTTTTGATCGTAGGTAAAAAAGTTGGTGATATCGACCAGCGCCGAAATCGGGCGCAATCCAATCGCCTTGAGCCGGGCTTGCAGCCACGCCGGGCTTGGGCCGTTCTTGACCCCCCGGATCAGACGTCCGGCAAACAGGGGACACCCCTTTTCCTTGAGATCGGCGTCAATCGTGACCTTGATCGGGCTTTCAAAGGTGCCTGCCACCTCTTCCACCTTTAGTGGCTTCAATGTGCCAAGCCCGCGCGCCGCCAGATCGCGGGCAATCCCGCGCACGCCCAGCGCGTCCTGACGGTTCGGCGTGATCGCGATCTCGATCATCGGATCGACCTTGGTCGGGTCATTCACCGCCAGCCAGTCAACGAACTTGCTGCCCACCGCAGGCGAGCCGGGCACCTCGATGATGCCGTCGTGTTCTTCGGACAGTTCCATCTCGCGCTCTGAACACATCATGCCATGGCTTTCGATGCCACGGATCTTGCCAACGCTGATCGTCGTATCAATGCCGGGAATATACATGCCCGGCTTGGCAAGAACCACATGAATGCCCGCACGGGCGTTGGGCGCACCGCAAATGATCTGCTTGTCGCCCTCATCCGTCTCGACCACACAAACCCTCAGGCGATCCGCCTCTGGGTGCTGTTCGGCCTGCTTGACATAAGCGATGGTAAATTCACCCAGCACATCCAGCGGATTGACGACCTCTTCGACCTCAAGGCCGAGGTCAGTCAAAGTATCGGCGATCTCGGCCACAGAGGCCTCTGTGGCCAGATGATCGCGCAGCCAGGACAGTGTGAATTTCATCGGTTTACCCTTTCAGCATCGGCGGTTGAACTACCGCAACCGCGCACGGATGAAAAGCCGTAACGCAGCATCCTGCACCACAGCGATCTGCGAAACAAAGGCACAAATTCCCAGAATTTGTCTAAATTTCGTCAGGTATTGTTGCGAAAACCAGCGGAATGAATAGGAGGAGCAAGAATTATGTATTTACGCGGTGTTCTGTTAATTGGTTTTTCTGCCGCCTGTCTCGGAGTCTCGGGCATGGCCTACAAACATAAGCAACAGCTGGATATGTCCTATGCGCTGAACAACAGTGTCGGAAAGCTCCTTGCACAGTGCCGCTCTACCCGCATTGAAACGCCCTTTGGCGTCTTGGGATGTGTTGAAACCGTCAGCGGCGGGATGCCGAGGAGTCGCTAACCTGTCGTAAAAATGACGTTGGGTGCGCGGCAGGCGTTCGCCCAGACACCGCACCCACGCCTTTGCGTTAGCCTGTCCTTACTTTAGCCTGTCCTTACTCTAGCCAGTCCTTGCGCGGATCGTAGGCTGACAGCACGGACATTTTTACTGCGCGTCGGCGCGCACACCATGCTCGAGTTCCTCAAAGCAAGACCCAAAAACGGCTGTCCAGGACGACGGGTAATCCTTTCTGTCAAACGTCAGCAGAACATTCCCCCAAGTGCCCGACGACACCCCATCGATCCCGACCATATCGCTGTCACAGGCGGTACCGCCATCGGCGAGAATCCAATAACCCCAATGCGCGCCACGCTCGACTTAGGTCGAAAACCCCGGCAGATAAATTCTGACATTTGTCCCTGTGTCAGAGGGCATCGAAAAAATCGCCTGCCCATCCACATCACTGTCCCATGTGTGGATGCCCGCTTTGATGCAAGATATATTTTCGACGGTTTGAAC
>CALGTJ010000285.1 GCA_937901435.1 uncultured Rhodobacter sp.
CATATCACACAAACATACATGACTAAATAAAAAGCAGGACACTTGAAATGACACAGCCATTCATGGAATTTCTACATTCAGCTGATGCGAATACCATCCCGGAAGAGATGCTTGGCCTTTGCCGGAAGTGGCTGCTCGATCTGCTTGGGGTCGCCGCTGGGGCAACGGACACGCGCATGTCGCGGATTATGCGTGACCATGTGGCCGAGCATTTTGCACCAGGGCAGCGCAAGGTTCCGATGCTGTTTGATGGACGGCTGGCCAGTCCGGGCGGTGCAGCACTTGCCGGGGGCATCACGATTGACGCGTTGGACGCGCATGATGGGCACAAGCTGACAAAGGGTCATGTGGGCTGCGGCGTTTTGCCGGCACTTCTCTCGTTTACCCAAGGTGAAAAGTTGAATGATGACCGCGCATTTCTTGCGTCTCTGGTTTTGGGATACGAGATCGGAACACGTGCCGGAATCGCGCTGCACCGGACCGCCTGCGATTATCACACCTCTGGCGCGTGGATCGCTATCGCCGCTGCCGCCCTTGGCGCGCGCAGCATGGGATTGGATGCCGCCCAGACCCGCGAAGCGATGGGTATCGCAGAATATCATGGGCCACGCAGCCAAATGATGCGGGTCGTCGATCAGCCGACGATGGTTAAAGACGGCTCCGGTTGGGGCGCGATGGCGGGTGTGTCCGCAGCATACCTGGCGGCTGAGGGGTTTACAGGTGCACCTGCGGTGACCGTTGAAGGGGTAGATGTCGCCGACCTGTGGGACGATCTGGGGCAGACGTGGCGCATTGCGGAACAGTACTACAAGCACTACCCGATTTGCCGGTGGGCGCAGCCGCCAGTGCAGGCGGTCCTTGATCTGCGACAAGCCAACAACTTGCGCTCCGAAGACGTGGAAAAAATCGAAATCACGACATTCCACAACTCGCTCCGCCTCGCCACAAGTGCGCCCGTTACGACCGAAGAGGCGCAGTATTCAACTGCTTATCCCACCGCTGTGGCCATGGTGCGCGGGCACGTCGGCCCTGATGACGTGATGGAGCAAAGCTTTGACAATCCCGAGATCAAACGTCTCGCCGCTGGTATGAGCGTGGTCGAAAGCGAAACTTACAACGCGGCATTCCCAGCTAACCGCATCTCGCGTGTCACATTGACCTTGAAGAATGGCGAAACACTCACCTCTGGCGATACAGAGGCACTTGGCGATCCGGAAAAGCCCGTGACGGAAGCGGACGTCAAAGCGAAATTTCATGCCTATGCGGAACCGAAGCTAGGTGCTGCCCGGGCAAATGCCTTGGAACAAGCCGTCGGCGCGTTGGGCGATGGATCGGGGTTAAGCGCTTTACAAGAACTCATCTTCGCACCTGTGCAGGGTTAGAGGGCTGTCATGAGAGTTACCGTGGTGCAGGCGGACGCGCGTTTGGCAGGACCGGAAAACCGCTTTAGCTTGCTTGAGGCAAAGGTCAGGCAGGCAGCGAAGGAAGGCATCGATCTTATCGTCTTCCCGGAGTTGTTTTTGTCCGGCTACAATGTTGGTGAGGCTTTGCATCAAAACGCTCAGGCACAAGATGGCTCCTTTGCGCATCGCGTAGCGGCACTCGCGAATGACCTGAATATCGCTATCGCTTACGGCTATCCCGAACGCGACGGCGATACGGTCTACAACGCATTCATCTTTATCGACGATCAAGGCAGGACACTAGCAAATCACCGCAAAATGATACTGCCACCCGGGACCGAACATGATTGGTTTGCGACAGGATCAAGCGTTCCGGTTTTCCGGTTCAAAGACGCCACGATTACTCTGTTGATATGCTACGAATGCGAGTTTCCTGAAATCATGCGGCACGCGGCCTTAGAAGGCGCACAGATCGTTCTCGTAGCAACGGCGGGTGGTGAAGAGTGGGAGCAAGTGCCCACATTCGTCATCCCTTCGCGCGCCTATGAAAACGGCATCTTCATTGTCTATGCAAACTATTGCGGCGTTGAAAACGGACATGGTTTCTGCGGATTGAGCTGCAT
>CALGTJ010000286.1 GCA_937901435.1 uncultured Rhodobacter sp.
CCGCGCCGCCCTCGAACAAGCCGGGGTCGAGTTTATCGCAGAAAATGGCGGTGGTGCCGGGGTCCGGTTGCGCAAGGAATAGACTTTCTACGCGCGTAGACGGTTCGGCGTCGTCTGGACGGTGGCGAGACGCAACAGGCGGTGGCCGATGCGCTAGGGTGGTCGCGTGGACAGGTGGCAACTATGCCATGCTTCAAGGAATTTGCGCAGAGGCTTGGGCTATCGTTGTTCCAACAATTAGGGAACTTGGAACAGTTGGGACTGAATCAAGTGGAACAGAATTTGTTCCAAGTGGAACACTATTTACCGAAGGCTTGCTGCGCTCGATCACGTCCCTCCAACCCGCCCAACAGGTGGACCTCGTGCGCCGCCTCGCGCGCGGAAAGTGCCAGAAGGGTCGCTTACATCCGATCCAGAGCCGCGAAAGGGTTTTCGGTTGCAGGCTTTCCCGCTGACACCTTGGATCTTGTCGCAGGCGTCAAACCAAACTCTGCCAGCAGGCTTTGCGTGTGCCTCATGGCCTCGTTTCTCATTGCCACCTCTGGACGCGCTCGCACCAGCTTATCGCCGCTTGTGGCGGTCGTGGTGTATGTCCGGCCAGCGTCCTCAATGGTCGCGGTGCAGATCTCGATTTCCTCGATCCGGCTTGCCAGCATCGCCAGAGCAACAGCGTCATCCGGCGAAGCGATGCCCATGCCGTGCAAAGTCGCGCTCAGTTGCGCAAACAGATCAGAAGCCCGCTCAGAGAGCCACGCAGGAGCCTCAGCAACGCCAAAGTTATGCGCGGGTGCGTCTGGGTTCATCCGATCAGGTCTCGCCGTTCCTGCGATGATTTTGAGGTGGTCCGGTGTGCGTTTTGCCATTTGGAAAAGTTCCTTGAATCTGACGGCGTAAAAATTTGCCTACCCGCGCCGGTCCCCGTCCAACCGTGTTAGAGATTGATCCACCCCCTGCCTCACCATTGGCAGAGGGTGGTTTTGCAGCCTTGCCGAATTGAACCCTAGAAGAAGTAGGGGCGGGCATTCGGCTTTCCGTTGTCGGGGTGGCTGCGTACCCCTCTTTCCCTGCCCCTAACTTATGCGGCCTGTCCTACGCCGGTGATGGTGTAGAACGCGCCAGGATGCGTTACCGCTACGTCAGCCCGCATATGCGCCAGGAGCGTGTATTGCATGTTCGTCGCGTAAGCCGATGTCTTGAGAACCTCGACGCGGATATCAGACCGAATGCCAACCATCAGGCGTGAGAAGTTGCCCGCGATGATTGTGCTTTCATCGGTGCCGGTGCCGCCATTGATCGGGATGCTGGTCGTGGTCAGCATCGGGATAACGGCAATGTTCGGGTGCATCCCAAGCGGGTTGCCTTCACTGTCCACCAGATCCGTAAAAGAACCTTCATCGCGCGGGTGCATGATGAATGCCGAGACTGGCCCCGTGTTGGCTGTCAGGATCGCCGTGCGCGCCTTCGACAAGTTGGCATAGCTGGCAATGAGTGCGTCTTGCGCTACCGTACCGATGCCGCTTGTGTTTGCTATGCCGCGTGGTTGTGGTGCCGTGCCGGTGCCCAGAAGCGCCACGCGGTCGAGTTCAACGGCCATCGCCGCCGCCAGAACGCGGGGGAGTTCGGTGGTTAGGTTAAGCGAATCCTCCATCAGTTCGACGCTCACCTTGGTTTGCACCGCCAAAGAACGCGGGACCATCTGCACCAGACCGAAAGTCGGATCGGATTCCGCAACAGAACCGCCCTCGGCGCGCCATGCCGGAACCGGATCTGTCAGCAGTTTGGCGAAGTTGTTGGAGTCAGACGTCAGAGGCACAGTTTGCGCCCCGGCCTGCATCACAACCGATTGCGCCCGCGCAAGGTCAATCAGGGTTGCCGACAAAATGTCGGGCACAGTGTACCCGCCTGCGCTGTCAGAGCCTTCGGATAGCGCGCGCCGCTCCATGTCGGTCTTGCCGCCCACAACCATGCTGCGAAGGTATTGGCCCACTGACAAACCGCGATATTCTTCGCCGCCTGATTTCGCCTGCGCCCATGTGGTAAACCGTTGCTCAGGTGTCAGTGCATAGACCACCTCGCCCTCGAAACCATCGGAGCGAACAACGCCCGCTGGCAGGGTCGGACGCTTGGCAAGCTGTGCCGGGCTTTCGGCATGTTCGCGGGGTTCACGGTTGCCGGATTCGCCGCGAATGTCTTTTTCAAATTTGATCGCGTCAAAAACCGCCATCAATCCATCATGCGCCTGCTCGACGCGCGCCGCCGTGTCATCGTCCGCGCCCTCGATCTTGTCGATCAGGGTTGCGGCATTGGTCTTGATACGCTTTTCGGCTGCATTCAGTTCGCCCCATGTCATCGCATGGGCGCGGATCTCAGTCAGAGACTTAACGCCGAGTTCACGCATAAGCGGGGTGCAGTGCTTGCGCGCGGCAAGGTCTTGGGTGTCGGTGATATACATTTTAGGTTTCCGTATGTTGATGCCAAGACACGCGAAGGCGATCCCGGCGAAGGGTTCACGTTTCGCGCGCGGCCATCAGCGTTGCGGAAAGTAGAGCCAAGCGCCCGCCATCAGCAGGCGCTTGTTGTTGAGAACAATAGCGGAATCCGGCTGATG
>CALGTJ010000287.1 GCA_937901435.1 uncultured Rhodobacter sp.
GCGGCGTTCTTCCATATCCTCAGCCGTCACCAACATTTGGGCGACGTCCATATTATGCTCTGACGCGATCTGGCGGTAGGCGTTCATCAGCAGGGGTTGCCCGCAGGCAGCGGCGGCCTGCTTGTCCAATAGACCCGCATCTTCTGGCCGTTTGCCGATTATGTTCAACCCAAGGGCAACAGAGCCAGAAGAGGTCAGGATAATGTCATGACCGTCCTTTTGAAGCTGTGCCAGATCGCTGATCAACCCACTCATAAAGGCATATCGCAACGTCAGGTTCTCGCTGTTGGCAAGCAGGCTTGATCCGACTTTTACGACAATTTTCTTTTTCTTCGGCATGACGCCCTCCGGTAAGCGCTTGTTCAGGCTTGCAGTTACCCACAAGTCGTGTGGCGAATTGATTCACCCACCAGATTTGGTCTTGCCCGAGAAGCAGCGATCATGATTCGTCATGTAGCACCGATATGATTGAGGTGCGGATATGGTGCAGAGTTGGGTGGAAACGGAAACTGCTGGATGTGATCTTGGAGATGTCCGGCTAAATCGCCGCCTCGGATCGATGCTTGAGGCAGTCGGAGAACGGCCGGGTAAATCGCTGCCCACGGCTTTCCAAGATTGGTCGAACACCAAGGCGGCCTACCGTTTCTTTTCCAACAGAAATGTCAGCGAAGACAAGATTCTAGAGGGCCATTTTGCCGCCTCTGCCTTGCGTGTTCAGGCGACTGAGGGTCCGATCCTGATCTTGCAGGATACCACGGAATTCTCCTTCAAGCGCGCCGCGCCAGAGAAGATCGGGTTCACAAAAATAGCAACCGGCCCACGAGGTAGGGATGGACGCCATCAGAAATACAGGGTTTGCGGGCTGTTGATGCATACCAGTCTGGCGATGACGCCGGACGGGCTTCCGCTTGGCCTGACGGCAGCAAAGTTCTGGTCGCGCGCCCAATTCAAGGGCTGCGACGCGCTCAAGCGCAAGATCAATCCGACCCGGGTGCCAATCGATCAGAAGGAGAGTATACGCTGGCTCGATAATCTTCGCCTGTCCTGCACGTTGACCGGTACACCTGAGCGTTGCGTTCATATTGGCGATCGCGAAAGCGATATCTACGAGCTCTACTGTCTGGCCCAAGATCTTGGGACCAACTTTCTGGTGCGCAGCTGTGTTGATCGTCTGGCCGAAGGTGGAGATACGACCATCGCCAGGGTGATGGCGCAGGTCCAGTCCAGCGGCACCCATGAGGTCAGGTTCCGCGATGCGCAAGGCAAGGATCATCGCGCCGTTCTATCGATCCGACACGCTACAATGACGGTTCGTCCGCCAATCGGAAAGCAGAAGAAATATCCACATCAGAGCCTCCAGATCATCCATGCCGAGGAACTTGACCCGCCGGTGGGCCGAGCGCCCGTTATCTGGAAGCTGATCACGAACCTGCCGGTGAAAACCCACGCAGATGCCGTCCACAAGCTCGAATGGTACGCGTTGCGCTGGAAGATCGAGACCTTTTTCCGGACCTTGAAAACCGGGTGCAGGATCGAAGAGCTACGCTTGGCCACAGCTGAACGCCTGGCCAACTGCATCGCGTTGTGCTGCGTCGTGGCCTGGCGCGTGTCATGGCTGACGATGCTCAGCCGCGAGACACCAAACGCATCACCCGCAGCCGTCTTCACCGACGCCGAGTGCAGCCTGCTTGAGCACGCGACGCCACACAGAAAGCGACAGGCACCGCGGGATCTTGCCTTCTATGTCAGGGCACTCGCGCGCCTCGGAGGCTATCTCGACCGCGCGTCCGACCCGCCACCGGGGACAACCGTCATATGGCGAGGATTCTCCCGCCTCGCCGACCTCGTCGAAGGGGCCCACATTGCGACTCTACCGCCAGACACTTGTGGGTAACTGCAAGGTCCAGACACCGCATACACCGATGGCCAGTTTTGGGGCGACAAGACCACGCCGTTTCAGACCCAATAGCACCTCACGCCAGCTTTGGGTGCTTTCCCTGACGCCGTCTTCGATGGCCAGAAAATGCTTTTCGCCCCGCGCGTTGACCGCGATCACAACGAGCACGCAGAGCCGGTCTTCCGTGCCGCGCAAACCGCTGTAGATGCCATCTGCCCAGACGTAGACCCATTCGTCGCGCCTCAAGTCAGCCTTGCGCCAGTCCTCATATTCTGCCGCCCATTGGCCCTTGAGACGCGATATGGTCTTGGCAGAGAAGCCGGTGGCCTCGGGGCCAAGGAGCATCGACAACGCAGACCCCATTTCGCCCGTGGAAATGCCTTTGAGGTA
>CALGTJ010000288.1 GCA_937901435.1 uncultured Rhodobacter sp.
AACAAGCGGATATCAAATCCGCTGGCGATGTTGCACCTCACGTCTGAACTCACCCCCCTCAACGTTTTATGCGCATCTGGCCGTGGAGAATGACACGGATAAAGCTTTGCCCTGCCCAATGGATCGCGTGAACAGACAGTTCCGTGCTATTATGCCCAACCAACTCTGGGGCGAGACCTTGTTCGCCATTGGTTCAAGAACAATGGTCGAGCGACTTCACCTATATCTCGACCTGGCAGGGCTTTGTTTATGTTGCCTTCGTCATTGATAGGTTTGCCAACACGATCGTGGGTTGGCGGGCCTCCAGATCGCAGCAAACGCAGCTTGTTTTAGATGCGTTGGAACAGGCGCTCTATGAACGGCGACCTGCGGATAATCTGATCCATCACAGCGATCGGGGCAGTCAATATCTCTCGATAAAATACACCGAACGGCTGGCGGATGCGGGCCTGGAACCCAATGTGGGAACGGTGGGTGACAGCTATAACAACGCGCTGGCCGAGACGATGATTGGCCTGTTCAAAGCAGACGTCATCCACAGGTTGGGGCCATGGAAGTCGGCGGATGGAGTCAAATGGCAAACCCTCAAATGGGTCGACTGGTTCAACAATCGCCGCCTGCTCGAACCAATCGGATACATCACGCCAACTGAGGCAGAGGAGGCATACTATGCAAACATGAACGCGCTCGATAAAGTCGCTTGAGAAGAACTAAACAGTCTCCGATAAAACCGGGGCGTTTCAGACTTGATCGCGATCGTGTCCGTCCTGCCGCTGGTGTCATGAAGACATTGTTTTCGGCCTACAGATATGTATACGAATCTGGCTGCACAGGCTGTGGTGCCTCATATTCAAATAGCCAGAAACCTGGGGACAACGATGAAAGCAGATGCGGTAGTGATCGGCGCGGGGGTCGTAGGGGCGCATACGGCGCTTCAACTGCTGGAGCGCAGGCTGAGCGTGGTTCTCGTCGATCCCGGACCTCCGGGTGGAGAACAGGCCGCGAGCTATGGCAATGCGTCGTGGCTTTCGTCGCATTCGGTGATACCGCCTGCCTCGCCCGGGGTGTGGAAACAAGTGCCGAAATGGCTGATGGACCCGCTTGGCCCGCTGACCTTGCGACCATCATATCTGCCAAAGGCCGCGCCGTGGCTTTTGCGTTATCTGGCCTCGGGTTCGACCGAGGCCAAGCTGCGCACCACTGCCGGGCACCTGCGCGCATTGCTGGCCGATGCCCCAGCGATGCATGCCGCCATCGCCGCGCGCACTGGCCTGTCCCATCTGATCGACGCGACGTGTGGTCTGATGCATGTCTACCGCGACCGTGCCGCCTACGAGGCCGACGCCCTGGGCTGGGCGATCCGGCGCGATCTGGGCATCCTGTGCGAAGAAATCGAGGCCGAAGAGGTCGCGCGTCGTCAGTCGAGCCTATCCTCTGATTACCGGTTTGGCGTGTTTGTCCCTGAGGCGGGCCAGTGTCTCAACCCGGGGGCCTATTGCGCGGGGATCGTCGCTTATGCCAAATCGCTGGGCGCGCGGCATCTGGCCGCTAAGGCTATCGGCTTTGCTCAGACGGGGGGCAAAGTGACCACTGTGCAGACCACGCAGGGTGACATCGCCTGTGATGCTGTGGTGATCTCGGCGGGGGCCTACTCGGCGAAACTGGCGGCCAAGGCCGGTGACCGGGTGCCACTTGAAACAGAGCGGGGCTATCATTTCGCTGTCGAAGGCGGCGCCAATCTGCCGGGGCCGAAATCGTCGGTAATGATCAGTGACCGCAAGGTGGTGGTCAGCCGGCTTGAAACCGGCGTGCGCTGTTCCGGGCAGGTCGAGATTGCCAGCGTCGATTCCCCCGCCGATTGGCGTCGGGCCAATATCGTGCGCAAACATCTGGCCGAGGCGTTCCCCGATCTCGATACCAGCGAGGGCCGGGTCTGGATGGGCTGTCGCCCAAGTACCCCAGACGGCGTGCCGGTGATCGGGCTGGCCTCTGGGCTGTCTGGCGTCGTTCACGCCTTTGGTCACGGCCATGTCGGGCTAGTCGGATCGGCGCGCACCGGTCAGTTGACAGCGCAGCTTGTCACCGGTGAGACACCCGCGATTGATGTCTCTCCGTTCAGCGCCAAGAGGTTTCACTGATTGAATTCAGCCCGCGCTGCCCCCTTGGGCGGTTTCAAAGATCCACAGACCCGTCCCGAGCGCAGGTGCAAACGGCAATGCAATCGAGGATCCGATTTGTCGTGCTTCGGGCCTGCCGCCCAAGGCAGACAGCGCGGACATATCCGACACGGCGATACGTAACCCGACAAAACAGGATTGTCCGGGATCGACCGCCACACCGACAAGGTCTGTGGCGACAGGTTCTGGCAGGAAGTCGACAGCCCCATGGTCAAGAGAGATGCGCAAACCCTCTTTGAGCGGCCCACTCTCTCTGAACGGCTCTGGTTGACGACCAAGAAACCGGCCAAAGCGCGCCGCCGCCCCAGCAGGATCGGGCGAGGACACGATCAGCCCCTGCAAGGCCTGCGCTCTGTTGGCGTGATGCGTCCAGCGGGGCTGCCACATTGTTGAAACGGTGTGATGGGTCAGGATCTGGACCCGGCCTTCGGGCATCTTGCCCGCAGCCAGCCGGGCCACGGTAAAGGCAGCGGTCTCGTGGCCGTCATCCGTCTCGACCTCGCGCGAGAAATGCACAAGCGGGCGCATGTCCAACCCGTCGCGCACCAGTTCTGCATGACGGGATGCGGCATCGGCCACGCCAAAGGCGCTTAGATGCAGACCTGCGCGGAGGTTCAGGGCTGCCTTGAATTCCAGCCCAATGGGCGTGTCAGCGGTATGCGCGAGAACCTCGATATAGCCTTGCGGCAGCATGACACAGATATTGCCCGTCCCGGTAAGCAGCTCTTGCCCGGTTTCCGGATCTGGTTGCACCTGAGCCGAGAATGGGGTCACTGTGAAACCCAGATCAACAAGTGCCGCGCGCGCGGCCTCAACGTCGGGCACAAAGTGACCCGTGTGGTCCAGAGACACTTCGTTGAGTGTGGGACAATTGGCTGATTTCATGGGCAGTTTCCTGTCATTACCGACGTTGCATATTGGGATGTCGGAAAAGATGTTGCAATGCACTCTTTTCTGTATAGCATGTTGTATACAAGTTAGATCTGCATTTGCAGAGCCAAAAATAATGACACTGCGGGCTCGCCTCTGTGACGCGATGAGATCCGGGTGACCAGACAGAGAGAGGTTCAAGACCATGAAATTCGGCAAGACTATCCGTACGGCCCTGACCGGCGCTGCGATTTTGGCGGCGGGAACGCTTGGGGCCGCCGCACAGAGCTTTCCCACCAAGGACATCACACATATCATGCCGTGGAGCGCAGGCGGCGGCACAGACACGGTGATGCGGACCTTCCTGCAATATGTCGAAGAGCCCCTTGGCGTCGGCATCCGCACCCAAAACGTGACCGGTGCCCAGTCCGGCGTGGGAACGCTGCGCCTGATGAAATCGCGGCCCGACGGCTATACCATCGGCTCGCTGACATGGGACAGCATGATCACCGTGCCGTACAAGAATCTGGTGCCCGGCTACGACACGGATCAGCTTAGCTATCTGGCGAATATCACGCTTTATCCGACGGTTCTGGCGGTCAATGCCGACACCGGCTGGACAACGCTGGACGATTTCATCGCCGCAGCCAAGGCTGCGCCGAATGAGGTTACTGTCTCGGATTCCGGCATTGGCGGCATCTGGCATTTGCACGCGCTGGACATGGCCGACCAGTTGGGTGTCGAGTTGAACCATATCCCATTTCCCAACGGATCAGCGGAACAGCGCGAGGCGCTGCTGTCGGGTGAAAACGATGCGGGCAGCCTGAGCTATGCGACCGTCTCTTCGGCGCATCAGGCGGGGCAGGTGAACATTTTGGCCGTCATGGGCACGGAACGCGACCCAAGCCTGCCGGACGTGCCGACCTTTACCGAGCTGGGCTATGACGTGGTCTGGGGCGGAATGCGGGTGCTGGCCGTGCCAGCCGCGACACCGGATGAGGTCAAGGAAACTCTGATCACGGCCTTCAAGGCGGCGTATGACAATCCGGATTTTCAAAAGATCGCGGCGGATACAGGCATGAACGCCTATTGGATGGACGGTCCGACTTCCGAGGCGTTTCTGGCCAAGACGCAGACGCGCGCGCTTGAACTGCTTGCCCGCCTGACCGAAGAAGGCGTTCTTGGCGACTGATCCTTACGCTGCGGTGTGACCAGAATGAACGACCCGACCCGGCTGTGTTGTGCAGCCGGGTCATGTGTTAAAAACGATACCGAGGGAAACGCGCGCGCAATGACGATGAACCGCCAAGCCATGTTTGCCCTTCTCATCCTCGCGCTTGACGTGGGATATTTCTTGCAGGCGCTGGCGTTACCCGTCCCCTTCGCCAGAGGAGAGCCGGGCCCGGCCTTCATGCCGTTGATCCTCGTGGTGGCGTTGGCCGTGGGGGCCCTTGGCGTCTTGGTGCAAGAGTTGCGCGGCACCGCGGACCCCGAAGAAAATGAAGACGCGACGTTCGGCCTGCGAAGCCTTGGCCTGATCGCTCTGACCGCAGTGTTCGTCTGGGCGTTTGAGCCGCTTGGCTACTGGGTGGCGACGGCGCTATACACATTTGCTGTCGCGTGGCTGTTCGAGCAGGAACGGCTGGGCCCCGTGCGATCCCTTCTGACATCTGCGCTGATTGCAGGCGGAATAACCGGCTCTGGCTGGCTGTTTTTCGTGGTGCTGTTCGAGCTGTTCCTGCCGGAAGGAGTGTTCTGATGTTTGCGGATATTCTGGGTGGATTTGCAGCCCTCGCCAATCCCGAGACCTTTCTCTATCTGGTCGGCGGCTTTTTGATGGGGCTGATTTTTGGGGCGATCCCGGGCCTGACGGCCACGCTGGCAATCGCGCTGTTGCTGCCCTTTACCTTCGCGATGGAGCTGACCAACGCGCTCGTGATGGTCATGGCGATCTTTATGTCGGGCATCTATGCGGGCAGTGTGACCGGGATCACGGTCAACATCCCCGGCGCGGCCTCGGGCGCGATCACGACGATGGAAGGCCACGTCATGATGAAGCGGGGCCACGGCGCAAAGGCGCTAAGCCTTGATGCGCTGGCCTCGTCCATTGGCGGGGTGATCGGCGCGGCGGTGCTGATGTTTATTGCCATCCCGATGAGCGAATTTGCCCTGCTGTTCCGCACACCTGACAAGTTCGCTCTGGTCTTCATGGCGGTCGTGACGGTGGTGATCGTGGCCAAAGGCTCGATCTGGAAAAGCCTCGTGGCGGTGACGCTGGGCCTGATGATTTCTACCGTGGGCTTTGACAATATGGTGGCGCAGGGCCGGTTCGAGTTTGGCAGCGCCAACCTGATCGAGGGCATCGGGCTGTTGCCTGCGGTGATCGGCCTGTTTGCGATCTGTGAATTGCTGTTGCAGGGCGGCGCGCGGGTTCGTAACGCGCTGGATCAGCCTGCCTTCAAGGTCAGACACAGGGATTTCTGGCCCGAATGGAAGGACATCCGCGAGATCGGATTCTGGACCTATGCCAAAAGTTCGGTCATCGGCGTGCTGATCGGGATGTTGCCCGGCGGCGGCGCGTCGATGGCGTCTTTTGTGGCTTATGCCGAGGCCAAACGCGTCTCGAAAAAGCCAGAGGAATATGGCAATGGCTCGCACGAAGGGCTGGCAGCGGCGGAATCCGCCAACAACGCTATGTGTGGCGGGGCGGTGGTGCCGCTGCTGAGCCTCGGGATCCCGGGGGACTCGGTGACGGCGATCATCTTTGGCGTGCTGCTGATCCACGGATTGGTGCCGGGGCCGGGCCTGCTGACCAACGAAATGGTGACAATTGCGCCGATGTTTGCCGCGCTCATGGTTGCTGCGGTGTTTGTGTTTCTGTCGGTTCTGGTCTTTGGACCTTATTATATCTGGCTGGCGCGGATGAACCGTGGCGTCCTTTATGCGTTCATCGCGATGATTGCCATGGTCGGCACCTATGCCTCGACCTATTCGGTGTTTCAGATGTGGATGGCGCTGGCGATCGGGGTATTTGCCTGGCTGTTGAAACTGATGTCCTATCCTCTTGTGCCGGTGCTTATGGGGATCATCCTTGGCCCCTACCTAGAGCTGTATCTGAGGCGCGCGCTGATCACATCGAATGGCGATGTGATGACATTCTTTTCCAGCCCGATCAGCCTTGGACTTTACGCGATGACGCTGCTCTTCATCTACTTCCTGCGGATCAAGGCACCCAAGCACAGCTAAGGGCTGGGTGAGTGACAGCGGACAGGCGATTTTGGCGCACTGCTGGTTTACGGAAAATGGCACGCGGATCGGGCCGCGCGCAAAGAACTGCGCGCGATCCGCAAGACAATCTCAGCCCATCCAGCGACGGACCGGCGCGTTTGACTCTTCTAGCGGTTGGGTCACCATATCCACCAGCGTCGGGCCGTCATGGGCGATGGCCTCGCGCAGCACGCGCTCCAGGTCCGCAGGATCTTCGACGCGCCATGATTTGACGCCATAGGCCGCCGCAACCGCCGCCTGATCGACGCGGTTGAAATCGACATTGTAATAGCGCGCGCCCTTGTCATCCTTTTGACTTGCCTTGATCCAGCCAAAGCTGGCGTTGGAAAAGACCACAAAGGTGATCGGCGCGCGGGCGCGGCACACGGTTTCCAACTCTCCGACGGTGAACCCAAAGGATCCGTCCCCCATCAGCGCGACGACCTTGCTGTCGGGCCGCCCGTACCACGCGCCCAGCGAGGCGGCCAGAGAATAGCCAAGCGCGCCATGCGCCCGGTTGGTGATGAACCGCCGGCCAGCCAGAGATTGCTGGTAATAGGCCGAATAATAGGGGCAGGACGTACCGGGATCCGACACAACGGTCGCATCGGGTGGCAACACTTTCATCAGATCGGAAATCACCCGCTCTGGACGAATGGGGCGGTTGTCCTGTGCGGCGATGCGGTCAAAGATCTCGAACTTGCGCCGCTTGATATCGGCCACAGCGGCGGCCCCGCCAAATGTCGACAGGCCCTGTTTGCGCCGATCCAGCTCTGCGTTGACCATATCCAGCGACAGGCGCAGATCGCCGACCACGCCGACCTCGGTTGGCAGGTTGGCACCGATGACCATCGGGTCAACGTCGAAATGCACGATGCGGGTGCCGACTTTGGGCGCTTCCCAGCGGGCGGTTGTGGTCGAACCGGCGCGGCAGCCCATAAAGATGATCAGATCGGCCGATTCCATCATCTCCCATGTTTGATCGGTGCCGCCGTTTGACCCCACGACGCCAAGCGCATTGGGATGCGTGTCGGCCAGCGAGCCCTGACCAGAGATCGAACTGGCCACCGCGATATCAAGCCGTGTGGCGATGCGGTCCAGCGCGTCCATGGCCCCTGCCACGACCACGCCGCCGCCGCAGACGATCAAGGGTTTCTTCGACGAAAGGATCGCATCCACCGCCGCTTCGACAGACCCTGTATCAGGGCCGGTTGCGTAGGCGGGATAGGTGGTCAGTTTCGGGTCAGCCCAGATATCGGTTGGATCAACAGAATCATATTGGATGTCATAAGGCAGGCCCAAATGCGCAGATCCGGGGCGGCCTGTGGTCATCGCCCGGAACGCAGCACGCACCATGCGCGGGACATGGGCGGATTGCTTGATCACCGTGTTCCACTTGGTCACCGGACGCATCAGCGCCTCTTGGTCTACCTCTGTCAGCGGATATTTCCCATAGGTCGAGACCGAAATATCTGTAGTGATCGCAAGCATCGCATAAGAGCTTTCAGAGGCTTCGATCAGACCGGGCAGAATATAGGTCGCCCCCCCGCCAGAGGGGCCCTCGCAGACACCCGGCCGGCCTGTTACGCGTGAATAGCCGTCTGCCATATAGCCTGCGCTGCGCTCGTCGCGGGTCAACACGTGTTCTATCTTGTGGTCCAGCAGGTGCATCGCGTCGTAAAAGGGCAACGTTGTATCGCCGCACAGGCCAAAGATATGCCGCACATCATGCGCTTCGAGCATGCGCACCATTGCTTCTGCGCCATTGAGTGTATTGTCCAAGGGTCGTTCTCCTTTCGGCAATTCCGGGCGATCTAGAAAAGCCGGGTCGGTGATTATGTGTTTTTATATGTATACAGAAGCGTGTGCATTCAGCAATCCCTCGCAGGAGGGGTCATAGCGTCAGCCCACCGTTCACATGCAGGCTTTGCCCGGTGACATAGCCCGCCTCTTCGGACAGCAGAAACGCACCCGCAGCGGCGACCTCTTCGGCGCGCCCGATCCGGGCCATGGGGATGGTGGCCGAGACCTCTTTCCATTGCTCGGGCGTCAGCGACGATGGCGTGCCCGCCTCCTTAGAAATAAAGCCAGGTACCAGCGCGTTGACCGTGATCCCACGCGAGGCAAGGTTGACGGCGTAGACTCGCACCTGCGCCTCCAGCGCGGCTTTGGCGGGGGCGGTGGGGGCGTAGCTGTGGGTCTTTGCACGGTGCGCGCCGAACGCACTGATGCACAGGATACGCCCGCGCGTGTCGGCAAGCTTGGCCGAGGCCATCGACGCAAGGCGAAGAAAGGCCATGGGCATCGCGTCCAGCGCCTTGCGAAGATCCTGTGGATCGGTGTTGTCGAGCGTGCCCAGTTTGGCGTAGCCTGCGGCAAAGGTGAAACCGGTCAGCCCGCCAGCGGGCAAAGCGTCAAGCCACGCGCCGACGCTGTCAAACAGCGCGCCCTCTTCGGTCAGGCCAAGGCAGGTGTCGGTCGTGGCCCCGGCGTCCCGGCAAGACTGGGCCACGCGGTCCAGACGCGCGCTATTCTGGCCCGTATGCAGCAGCAATGCCGTTCCGGGTTTCGCCATCTTGCGCGCCAACGCCGCACCGATGCCGGAACCCGATCCGATGATGATATGGCGGTCCATGTAGGGCACTCCTTTTAAGCGCGCTCAGCGATGCGCTTGGGGGTCGGACGTAGACACACACACGCACGCAGAGCGCGGCCAGGTTTCCAGAGCCGCTATCAACCGGCTGATAGCGTGTAGACGTGGCCGTAGGCGGCCTTGATCGCAGACAGAATGTCTTCGTTGCGAAACAGGATATGTTCGCGCATGGCCGCCATGGCGGACGGCACATCGCGGGCACAAAGGCAATCAAGGATTTGGCGGTGCTGCAACTGGGTGCGTTCCCGCCGCCCGTCCATCGCGATCCATCGGATCAGGAAAATGCGGTCGTTGAGATTGGACAGGGTCTGACGCAGCACCGTGTTGCCTGACAATTCGGCAATCGTGTCGTGAAATCGGATGTCCAATTCGATCAGCCTGTCGACCGACGCATCGGGCGATTCGGCCATGCTTTCCTCGAGGAACTCCGACAACGCTTGCAGGTCTTCATCGGATGCGCGCTCGCAGGCCAGCCGAACGGTTGCGCATTCGATTTCAAGCCGCGCTTCGAACAGGTCAAAGACCATATCCGGCTCCAGCCCCGGCACAGAAAAACCACGGCCCCGATCCACCAGAAGGCCTTCGGCGACCAGCCGGTTCAGCGCCTCGCGCAGCGGTGTGCGGCTGATCTCCATGTCATTGGCCAGCACGACCTCGTTGATCTTCTGGTTGGGCATGAATTTTGAGCGAAGAAGCTGTTCGCGCAGCATCGCATAGGCGCGCTGCGAGGACGACATGGGGGCGCCTTCCTTTTGCTCTCTCTTCGCTTTCGACATGGTCTCGACCCCCGTCTTTCAGATTACATATTTACTTGTAAGTTTTGCCGTTCTTTTGCGTCACCTCAGGCGTCCGGCGCAAGCGCCAAAAGGCGGGTCAGGGCCAGAACATCGGGCGCCACGTGCAGATCACGCGCCGCTTTGTACAAGGCGTTTTGCCGGTCGCGCGAACAGACGGTGCCGGTAACTTCGGCGAATTTACGGTCCAACTCGTCCTGTGACAGGGGCTGTTCGGGATAGCCTCTGGCGACCTTGGATGTGGCCGACAATCTGCGCCCGTCGGTCAGGGTCAGGATCACCTCGCCCATGTAGAACTCCGGAAACGCGTCATTGAAGGCCCCGGTGTCGCGGATCACCTCGGCGCTTGCTGCAAGCCGCGCGACCTCGGGCTCTGTCTCGCGTCGGTCGATGAACAGATCGAGATAGGACAGCCGCCCCATCGCGGCGCGCACTGGCAGGATGTATTGCGCCGAGTGTCCCTTGAGAGGGTTGTCATCGACGCAATGCGCCCCGGCCTCGGCAAAGCGCAGGGCGATCTTGTCGATCTGCTGTGACGTCAGCGCGTGTTCGTCCAGCAGCCCCACCAGCGCATCAAGCGCCGGATGCAGGAAGGACACAGAAGCATAGGGTTTGATCGCAAGTTCCATCACGCCGTCCCAGACCGTGCCAAGCTGATCGGTCAGCGGGGCCGGATCTGCCACGGCGGTATAGGCATCCAGAACCACATGCCCGCCATCAAAGATCCGGTCCGGCCCGCCAAAGCCGCGCTTGGCCAGCATCGCGGCCATTACGCCATTGCGCGCGGCCAGACCCATCTGAAAGGGGCGCGCATCCTCGCGCGGGTCGTCTTGCCAGGCCAGCAAGCCCGAGGTCTGAAGCCCGGCCAGACCCAGCGCGCGCACCGTCTGTTCGGTATCAAGACCCAGCAGATAGGCCGAGGCCGCCGTCGCGCCAAAACTGCCGGCGATGGCAGACGGATGGAACCCCCGAGCATAAAGCGCGCGCGGGTTCATCGCCATGGATATGCGATAGGTGATCTCACAGCCCAGAGCGATGGCGGCCAGCGCATCGCCGCCGCTGCGCCCTTGGGTTTCGCACAGCGCCAGTGCGGTGGGGATCATCACTGCTATGGGGTGCAGGATCGCTTCGGGGTGGTGCGGTTCATAATCCGCCGCATATCCCAACGTTCCGTTGGCAAGCGCCGCGCTGACCGGATCGACCGTGCGACCCCGTCCGATCAGCGTCGCCTTGCCCGGGCCGGCGATCTCTTCAACGAAATCGCAGATCCCCGTCTGCGCAGTCACGCTGGCGTGGGTCGCGGCGTAGAGCACGCCGATCCCGTCCTGCACCAAAGTGCGCATATAGGACATCACAGGCTCTGGAAGGCGGTCCGGGCCATACGCTGCAATAAAGGCTGCGAGGGCTTGGGTAATCGGGGCTCTGTCGCTCATGAGAGGGTCCTTAACATGCATTTCTTCTTGCATAAAGCAATGTATACATGACAAAATACATTAAGCAATCAGGATGTTCATGATGGGAAATCGCAAGGAGGCCGGGCCGACGCGGATCGTACTTGGTGGGTTCGGCAATGTGGGCCAGCAGATTGCCCAAAAGCTGATGGCACAGGACTCTGCGGACGGCGAGGGCGAGATCGAGGGCGAGATCGAGGGCGAGATCGAGATCGTGGCCATCGCCGCGCGCGATCACAACAAGGCGGCGCGCGCCGCTGCCGGGTTCGGCCTTGATGTTCCGATCATCGCGGCGAATGAGGCGCCGTCCTTTGACGCGATCCTCGTGGAATGTGCCACCTATGACGGCTTTCGCGATGTTGTGGCCCCCACGCTGATTGCGGGCGGTCACGTGGTCGCGGTCAGCGTAGGGGCGCTTGCGGTCAATCTGGACCTGATCGATATCGCAAAGGACAGCCGCGCCATTCTGCAAATTGCGGGTGGAACGCTGCCGGGGCTCGACATCATCCGCGCCGCGTCAGAGGACGAGATCCGCTCTGTCGTGCTGACGTCGCATATCAAGCCATCCTCTTTCGCCAAAGAGCCCTACATCGCCGAACACGGGATCGACCTGCAAACCGCAGAGACCGAACCCGTCAAAGTCTTCGAGGGCAGCGCGCGCGAAGCGGCTGGGCATTTTCCGCGCCATTTCAATGTGGCTGTCACGCTCGCACTGGCCGGGATCGGGCTGGACCGGACGCAGGTGCGCATCTTTGCCGACGGCGGGCTTCCGGGGGCACGCCACAAGTTATGCGTCGATGCCAGCTCTGTCTCGCTAGAGATGATATCGCAGAACTATCCCTCGCCGCAGAACAACCGCACCAGCATGGTGGTCGCGCTCAGCATTCTGGCCGCACTGCGCCGCGAGGCCGCCACCTTGCGGATCGGGAGTTGAACGATGCATCTGTCTGACTATGACAAGGCCTGCCTGGGCGGCGATCACGGAGATGGCGCGCGTCAGGCGATGGAGGCGCTGGTCCAACTGGGCGAGGCCTATGACGCGCCCGACATGGTCGAGATCGGCTATGCCCATGTTCACGCGGGCATGGCGCTATACAAAGGCGATGTCGAGTTGATCGAGACCATCGCGGGGCACGGGGCTAAAATGGTCGTGCCCGTCTCGACCAACATCGCCAACGCTGACATGGGCGACTGGCAAAGCACAGGGGCCCCCGACAGTCTGGGGCGGTTGCAGAAACGCGCCGAGGCCGCCCATCGCGCGATGGGCAGCGCCACTTCTTTTACCTGCACGCCCTATTGGGCGGGGCATTGGCCCACATGGAACATGCACATCGCCTCGATCGAAAGCGGCGTGACGGTGTTCGCGAATTCCGTCCTTGGGGCGCGCTCGAACCGGGACGGGTTCTTTGCGGTCTATGCTGGAATGACAGGGCGCTATCCGCGCTTTGGTATGCATCTGGATGCAAGCCGCCAACCGACCCACAGGGTCCGTGTGACGGCCCGCCCGCGTGGCACCGCCGATTTTACGGCGCTTGGCTATGCCATTGGCAGCGCTGTGGGAAACGGAGTGCCGCTGATCACCGGGCTGGCGTCGCGTCCCGGTCTGGATGATCTGGATGCGTTGGGCGTCGGCATGGCGACCTCGGGCGGGGTGGCGATGTTCATCCTTCCGGGGGTCACGCCGCCGTTTGGTGCCGATATGGACGTGTCCGGACTGCCAGAAGTGGTGATTGAAGAGGAGGCCGTTCAGGGGATCTTTGACGGGTTCAGCAACGGCGACGAGACCGGGTTCGACCTTGTGCACCTAGGGTGCCCGCATGCCTCGTTTGAAGAGATGAAGCATTACGCCGCGCTTTTGAGCGGGCGTAAGATTGCAGACGGGGTTGAGGTCTGGATCACCACCAACCGTGTGGTCCGCCAGATGGCGCGCGATGCAGGGTTGCTGGCGCCCTTGCTTGCCGCTGGTGCCAAGGTCGTGTCCGACACCTGCCCGATCTCGTGTCATTTCGCCTGCACCGTGTCGCCAGATCCGGCACTGGGCGTGACGCCGCCCAAGATCCGCACCATCCTTGTGGATTCAGCCAAGCAGGCGCATTACGCACGCGACATGATCCAGTGTCCAACGCTGTTCACCTCTAGCGAATTGGCGGTCGAATCCGCGATCTCTGGCCGATTTATGCCAAGGCGGCGCTACAATGACTAAGTCTGTCTGGACCGCCCGCAGCGTGGTAAAGGGCATCGCGCAAGGTAAAGCCTTGGTGTCGGGCACAGCGCTGTCCTTTCTTGGAGATCTCGACATCCGGTCCGGCCGCGTCGTCGGGCAGTCCAGTGATTTATGTGGTCAAACGGTCTCGGGCCGGGTGCTGGTCTTGCCAGAGACCCGCGGCTCGGCCGGGGCGTGGCGCTTTCTCTATCAACTCAAGGTGCATGGCACACATCCCGCCGCGCTGGTGCTGCGGGACATGCCAGACCCGTCGGTGACACAGGGGGCGTTTTTGGCAGAGGTGCCAATCCTTGTCGCACCCGAAGATGGGTTCTGGACGGCGGTTCAAAACGGTGAAGTCTTGCAAATCGACGCTGTGGCGGGTCGGATAACACAGGTCTGAACATGGCTGGCAAAGATGCGTTTCACTTGGTTGGCATTTATCACGATGGCCATTGGTGTCTGCACCTTCTACAACACGCATCGCCCGCATTCAACGCTTGACGGCAGAACCCCTGATCAGGCCTACTTTAACCAGGCCTATGCCCGAAGCGGTAGCGGCGTTACCAAGGCGGATATCCACATAGAAAACGCCGGAAACCTGTTCAAACAAACCGAACCACCTCTCGTTGCACCCGCAGCGAATGACATGGTGTGATTGCGGCGGTCGCTCTCCTTGGGCACCCGAGGTCCGTGATACTCGGCCTCACCATATCCACCCAATCGTTCAACACGGCGACCCGCATCGGTCGCTTGACCCTGAACATGCTTTTGTCCTTTGCCCCGTTTGAGCGAGAAGTGACGGCCGCGCGCGTCCGCGACAAGATCACTACCTCAAAGCGCCGAGGCCTCTGGATGGGTGGGTTGGCGCCTCTGGGATATGATGCCGATGGTCGGACATTGAAAGATCAACGCGGCTGAAGCAGAGATCGTCCGCCAGCTCTACGACCTTTATCAAGACGAGGGAACAGTTCGCGCCGAATGCAACAGCCGCAGAGATCGCAGATGCGAGAGGCAACGTTCAGGTGATCGGTGTCAACAAAGATACACGATCGTGGCTTGAAATCGTTGAACGCATCGATCTGAAAGCAGGCGGGATAGGTGTTTGCATTGATCCCAAGCAAATTGCAATAATCATGGATAGCGATCCAGAGACGCTGACGCAGAGTGCCATGAGCATCAAATCTCCGTTTCAAATCCGTAAACGCGGTGTGGAAACAAATCTGATATCTGCAGATAACCAAAGAGCACGTGATGAGACATTGATCAGCAACATTGCCAAAGTGCATCACTGGTTCGAGCAGATCAAATCAGGCAAAACTTTTTCTCAAATCGCAGCCGAAGATCAGACGTCGAAGCGCCGGATCCAACAGATGATTGACCTCGCATTCCTCGCGCCTGACATCATCCGGGACGTCACGGATGGAAATCAACCGCTCGGATTTACATCCGACTGGTGCTTGCGCCACTTCATCCCATCGAGCTGGGCCGAGCAACGCGCATTGATTGCGACTCTTTAAGACCCCCTCCAACCTCGTATCGTGGAAAGGGCCACCTCAGACTGATGGCAAAACTACGCCCAGTTCAGAGCAGTGTTCCGGTCTGCAAAGCAAGCCTCACAGCGTAACCCACGGAAAAGTAAACACTATCTCGAGCCAAGGTGGTATCGGAATTGTCAAAGGAAGTGTCTGGCTGGGGTGGTAGGAGACCTTCGATCCGCAAGAAAACCATTGAAAACCCCGGCTTTTTCGCCAGTTCGGGGCGGTCTTCGGGGCAAAAACAGAGTTCAGGGGCGGCCGGAGCGACGATCCCGGACCGCCGCCCCGTTCACTCCGCCGCGTCACATTCCGGCAGCCACCCCAACGAACGGGTGATGGCCTTCTAAAAGGGCCAGGGCACCGCCGAGCAGCAAATCAAGGTCAAATACGCGCTGAAGGGGACACGGCTGTCCTGCATGAAGATCGCAGCAAACGCCGTGCGGCTGCAACTGCACGCGCTGGCCTACAATCTGGCCACCTTCCTGCGCTGTATCGAACTGCCGGAGGAAATGGCCCACTGGTCGCTTAACAGTCTACAACTCAAAGTTACCAAGATCGGTGCCCGCATTCGAGCGTTCCACCCCATGCAAGCGCTAACCTGAACCCAAAACGTTTGATCCGTAAGCGAAATCAGGCGATCTTGGTGTCAAACGTCATCCCACTTGGGGAGTATCGGGTTAATCATAGGCTGATACAGGGGAATGCTGGCAAGGGGGCGCGGCACCTGCGATGCGGTCTGGGCTATCCTTTAGAATGGCCTCAACCAAAGGACACACCATATGCCAACAACCCATACCGTAAATGTCTTGCACGATGTCACCAACGCAGACGGTGACCTGACCCTGCGCGAGGCCGTGGCGCAGGCGACCGCTGGCGATACAATCGTGTTTTCGGTAACCGGCACGGTGGTACTAGCGCAGGGTGAGATCACGATAGGCACGGACATCACCATCGACGGAAATGTCACCAGCCCCGACAACGGGTCCGACGTGACCGTCGACGGCAATGACGCGTCGCGGGTGTTTTCGGTCACTGGCAGCGGCACGTTGAATATCGATTCCCTGAACATAACGGGAGGCCAGGCAGGTCTGGCCAACGGAGGAGCCGTCCACGTGGCGGCGGGCGGCGTCCTGAGCGTGGATCATTCTGCCTTGACCGGCAATGCAGCGGACGAAGGCGGCGCGATCTACAATGCCGGGACCGCAACAATCACCGACAGCGCGCTCTCGGACAATGAAACGAATACCGGTGGTGGGGGCTTGGCAAATGTTGGCACCGCCTTTTTGAACGACTCGACTGTCGCGACCAACACCGCCAATGACAGGGCCGGCGGCATTTACAACGATGGAATGCTGACCATCACGAACACCACGATTTCAGGAAACCAGCAGTTTTTTACCGACGATCACCCGGAACTCAATCTCAGGGGCGGCGGCGGCGCCTTCAATGACGTCAATGGCACCATGATCGTCACAGGCGCTACAATTTCAGCGAACGAGGGGTTTGACGGAAACGGCAGCGGCATCAAGAACCATGGTGATTTGTCGCTGACGAATTCAACGATCAGCGGTAACGGCGGAATATCTCTGCAGTTCACCCCCGGCCAAGGGGGTGGTATTTATAACGCCGATGACGCGAACATGACGTTGATCAACACCACGATGACCGGCAATCAGGGGCGTGATGGGTCTGCCGTCTACGACGAGGGACACTCGGTCATTACCAACTCGACGATCACCGGGGATACATACGAATTCGGCGGGCAGTCCCTGACTGTGACCAACTCGATTTTCCTGAACAGTTCCGGCACCGCGTTGACCATAATCGGGCCGGTGCCGACCTCTATCGTCAACTCCATCACGTCCGGCACGGCGGCGGATGTCTTTGCCGCGCTGGATGCCACAACCGGCGGCGGGCTGCTGGCGGACAATGGCGGGCCGGTGCAGACGGTCGCGCTGAAGGATGACCCAAGCAACCCGGCGCTGGATATCGGGGTCTCGGCCCTGCCCGACGCGCGGGGCGAGGCGCGTTTCGACGTCGCCGGTGTCGGCAATGACGGGACGAATTTTGCCGATGCAGGGGCCTACGAGTTGCAGTGCTTTGGCCCCGGCACCCTGATTGCGACGCCCAAGGGCGAGACGGTGGTCGAGGATCTGACCATCGGCGATATGGTCCTGACCGCAGATGGCCGCGCGGTTTCGGTACTGTGGATGGGCCGTCAGACGGTCGAGACGCGGCGCGCCAGCCCGCGACAGGAGCCAGTCCGCATCCGCGCCGATGCCCTTGGCGACGGAGTACCGCACAGCGACCTGACGGTGACCGCAGACCACGGCATGATCGTGGACGGGCTGGTCATCAACGCCTCAGCTTTGGTGAATGGCGGCTCGATTGATTGGGTGCCGATGTCCGAATTGCCGGAGCGCGTGACCTATTACCACATCGAGACCGAGGCGCATGTCGTCGTCCATGCAAATGCTGCGCCTTCTGAGACGTACATTGAGATTTCCGGCCGGATGGCGTTCGACAACTACCAGGAATATCTTGATCTCTACGGGGCCGAGCGCATCATTCCAGAAATGGATCGCCCTCGTATCTCTTCGCGCCGTCTACTGTCCGACGAAATAAGGACACGGCTGGGGATTGAGGACGAGGTGATCGACTTCGACATGCTTTTAAGTGCCTGAGGCAAGGCGCGCGGTTTTGGTGGAAATAGGATATTCGGGATAAAGTTCTTACCCACTCACTTTCTTCCTCTTTCAAATGCGTTTCGAACCCTGGCGACCTGATGCCGCCGAGGTCAGTTTCATTTTTCCGGAAGCCTACGCTCGACGACGTAATCGGCCAACCATTTCCAGTACTCCCGCGCGTCCTCGAAGCCCTGCGCCCGCGCCGCGAGGTCTTCCGCCGCCGCCCTCGACAAACCGCCGTTGTACTCGGCGATGGCGGCCCGTTCCTCGAAGGCCTCGATGTCCGGCGGCGTCACCTGATGGCCTCCGGCAGACGGATCTGGTCCACGATGCCCCGCTTCTGCTCGTCGGATATCCCGGCGGAATAGATGCCGTAGGTGATCCCGTTCTCGGATCGCGCCGACTTGTGCCCGACCAGCGAGGCGGTGAAGTGCTCCGGCACGCCGGTCCGCTCGCACCGGGTGATGAACCACTTGCGGGTCGAGTGGAACACCAACCCCGGACGCGCGATCTTCAGGCGTTCGCGCAAGACGGCGAACCGCTTGGTGACCTGATTGACCGAGAGATCGGGGAAAAGCGGCCCGGACGACGGCAGAGACGGCAGGATCGCCTCCAGCACCGAATGCAGCGGCACCAGCCGTTCCGACGCGTCGGTCTTCAACTCCCGCAGGGCGTTCGGTCGGACGTGTACAAAGGTCCCGAGGTTGCCCTTGGACACCAGATCGTCGCGCACCAACCCCGCCGCCTACCCGGAGCGCATGCCGGTCAGAAGACAGACCAGAAGCAACCGATGCAGCAGCGGATCCTGCGCCGCCAGCAGCTTGAGAACCTCCTCGTCGGTCGGCACCGCGTAAGGCGACGGGCGGACCTTCTGCTCGAAGCGGACGGTCTTGAAGGGGTTTTGCTCCAGATGACCCTCGTAGACCGACCAGTCGACGAAGTGATTGACCTGCGACCAGATCCGCTTCTGGGTCCGCACCTCGATCCGCCGCGCACTTCTTTCTGACCACGTCACCAGTCGGTCCAGCCCCAAGCGCCGCGTGTCGTCTGACTTCCCGATCAGCGGCGACAGCTTCGAGATCAGCGACAGAAACAACCGACCGTCCTCCCGCGACAGAGACGTGACCGGCCGATCCCCGAACTTGGACGCGAACAGCCCGACCGAATAACGGACGCTCTTGAAGCCGCCGTGGCGCAACTCGTCGGAGCGGCGGTTGAGGTAGACCCGGGACAGGGCATCGACCGTGAGCCGGGGTTTGGCGAGGGACGGACGGGCGAAAGCGGGTGTCATCCGCCCACTCTCGGCCACCAGAGTGGCCCGCAGGTGTGCCAAAGCGGCCCGCGATGGCGTTGATGTTGAATGTCACTGAGAACTGACCCGGTAGCCCCATAAATTGTCACTGAGAATTGACCCATGTGAACACAT
>CALGTJ010000289.1 GCA_937901435.1 uncultured Rhodobacter sp.
CTGGATATGCCGTCACCGTGCTGGACCGGCTGGATCGCACCGGCGGGCGCGGCTCGTCGATCACCCAAGGTGGCCATCGTTTCGATCTGGGTCCAACGATTGTCACGGTGCCCCATTTGCTGGAACAGCTGTGGGCCGACTGTGGCCGCGACTTTCGCAAGGACGTCGATCTGCGCCCGCTGGATCCGTTCTATGAAATCCGCTGGCCCGATGGCACCACCTTCAACGCCTGTGGCGATGACGAACGGATGTTCAAAGAGGTCGCCAAGATCAGCCCGCGCGATGTGAAAGGCTACAAACGCTTTCTGCGCGACAGTCACGCCCGCTATGTGGTTGGATTCGAGGGCATGGTGGCCAAGCCGATGCACAAGCTGTGGGAGACGATCAAGGTCCTGCCCACCTTTGCGTGGCTGCGTGCGGATCGCTCGATTTACGCCCATACCGCCACACGGGTAAAGGACGAAAAACTGCGCATGGCGTTGTCGTTTCATCCGCTGTTCATTGGTGGTGATCCGACCCATGTGACCTCTCTGTATGCGCTTGTGGCGCATCTGGAAAAAGAATTCGGTGTGCATTACGCCATGGGCGGGGTGCAGGCGATTGCCGATGCCATGGCCAATGTGGTGCGCGCGCAGGATGGTGTTATTCGTCACGGCGTCGAGGCGGACGAGATCGTCATTGAAAACGGTGCCGCCAAATCCGTGCGCCTGACAAATGGCGAGACGCTGGACGCGCCCCTGATCGTCAGCAATGCGGATGCGGGCCACACCTATGACCGCCTGCTGCGCAACCACACCAAACGCCGCTGGACCGTGCCAAAGCTCAAGCGCAAGCGGTGGTCGATGGGCCTGTATGTCTGGTATTTCGGCACCAAGGGCACCCGCGGCGAATGGCCGGATCTGGGGCACCACACGATCCAGAACGGGCCACGCTTTGCCGGGTTGCTGAACGACATCTTTATGCGCGGCAAGCTGTGCGATGATATGAGCCTCTATATCCACCGCCCCTCTGTCACCGATCCGACCGCCGCACCCGAAGGCGATGACACATTCTATGTGCTGTCCCCTGTGCCGCATCTGGGTTGGAAAGATGCGGTGAACTGGACGGACGAAGAACCGAAGTACCGCGAGAAAGTCGCTAAGGTGCTGGACGGGATCATGCCCGGCTTTCGTGACAAGATCACAACCGAACTGGTCTTTACCCCCGAAACCTTTCGCGACCGCTATCTGTCGCCGCATGGCTCTGGGTTCTCGCTGGAACCGCGCATCCTGCAAAGCGCGTATTTCCGCCCCCATAACGTCAGCGAAGAGGCGCGCGGTCTCTATCTGGTTGGCGCGGGCACCCATCCTGGCGCAGGTATGCCCGGCGTGGTGTCCTCTGCCGAGGTGCTGGCGAAACTGGTTCCCGATATGCCCGCGCAAAGCGTGGAAACAAGGTTGGCCGCAGAATGAACAGATCCAGCATGATTCGCCCCGACGACCTTGACCATTGCCGCAATATGATCCGCACCGGGTCGCTGTCGTTTCATGCCGCGTCAAAGCTGCTGCCCGCTGCGGTGCGTGACCCGGCGCTGGCGTTATACGCCTTTTGCCGTCTGGCCGATGACGAGGTGGACGAGGGCAACGCCAAGGGTCGCGCGGTGATCGACCTGCAGGAACGCCTTGACCTTGCCTATGCCGGACGCCCCCGGAATGCGCCCGAAGACCGTGCCTTTGCCGCGATTGTCGAGGAATTCGATATGCCGCGCGCGCTGCCCGAGGCCTTGTTAGAGGGGCTGGCGTGGGACGCTATCGAAACGCGCTATGATACCCTGTCCGGCGTGCGCGATTATTCCGCCCGCGTGGCCAGTGCGGTTGGCGCGATGATGTGCGTGTTGATGCGCGTGCGTGATCCTCATGCGCTAGCACGCGCCTGTGATCTGGGCGTGGCGATGCAGTTGACGAATATCGCGCGCGATGTGGGCGAGGACGCCCGCGCGGGTCGTATCTATCTGCCGCTGGACTGGCTGGCAGAGGCGGGCGTGTCGGTCGATGATTTCCTGTCTAACCCGCAAGCCACGCCAGAGATCCGGCGTATGGTGCGCCGCCTGCTGGCAGAGGCCACGCGGCTATATATCCGGTCCGAGGCTGGGGTCGGTGCCCTGCCCAAAAGCGCGCGCTCTGGCATCTTTGCCGCGCGCTATATCTATGCCGGGATCGGTCGGGCCGTGCGGCGCAATGCCCATGACAGCATCACCCACCGCGCCCGCACCACGCACAGTCAAAAGTTGGCGCTGATCGCCAAGTCCGGCCTGCGTGCCACGGCGACGCTGGCCCTGCCGCGATCCCCGGTCCTATACGCCAAACCGTTGCCCGAGGTGGCCTATCTTGTTGACGCGGCGGCCCATCACTTGGCGGTGACGCAGACTCGCCTCAATGAACTGATGCGCATTATGTCAGAGTTGCGCGCGCGGGAATCTGGTGAAGTTTCGATGAGTGGGATTGCCGCAGAGTAGCTGTTGCGTGTATAGCGGCGCATGGTTTATTCACTTTTCGCTATTTTTCTTGTGGCCTGCGTCGGGGCTGCTGCCACCGGTGCCGTGTTTACGCCCGGCGCTTGGTATCAAAAGCTGAACAAACCGTGGTTTACCCCGCCAAATTGGGTGTTTCCCGTGGCGTGGACCAGTATTTACCTTTTGATCTCTTTTGCAGGGGCCCGCGTGGCTGTGCTGGACGACAATGCCTATGCGATGGCCTTTTGGGCCTGTCAGGCGGCGTTTTCGACCCTGTGGTCGCCGCTGTTCTTTGGACTGAGGCGGATCAAGGAATCGCTCTATGCCATGGCACCGCTCTGGCTGGCCGTTCTGGGTGCGACTGTCAGTAACTTCGCGCTGGATTTTTGGGCAGGCATGGCCTTTGTGCCCTATCTGGTCTGGGTCACGGTCGCCGCCGCTCTGAACATCGGCATCTGGCGTCTTAATCCTGACGTCCCGCCCGTGCGCATGGAAGAGATCTAGACCTCAAAAGGTCCATTTCGCCCGTCTGGGCACGCGCACGGCCAGCATCGGTTTCAGCAGGGGCTGTTTGTAGCGATCCAGATCCAGCGCCTCGTGTACGCCCTGCACCGTCTCGCCGTTGACGGTCGTTTCCACAACGGAACGCGAATAGAACGGTGCGTCCAGCATGGCCTTGACCTGCCGTGGCATGGTGCCGGGATCGGCGCGGGTTTCGCGGCGCAGGGCCCATAGCGTGCGCTTGAAGGGCGTGCGGGCGGGGGCGTCAACCAGTTGCGCGCGGCCCTCGTGGTCAAAGGCAATCGCGGCGTCCAACGCGGTGCCATCGCGCCGGTTCGCGTCATAAAAACAGGTCGCCCCGGCCTGCGTCGGGTAGCGCCCCCATGTCCAATAGCTGAAATCCTGTTCCAGAGGCCGCGTGCCGAAGTTGGCGTCAAAATAGCCGTGCCCGTCGAATTGCCAGCCCGTGGCCTCCAGATCCACCTTGATCCGCGAACTGGGCGCAAAGGGCCGCCAGACATGCGCGCCATCGGCGGTCAGGGGCAGCTCGACATTGGTGACGGCGTTGGGTGTAAGGGTTATCGTGCCGCGCACGCGCGACACCAGCGGCAGCGAGGACACCTCGTCAATCTCGATGACCAACTGATTGCCGGTCCAGCGCATCACCGACGGGCCGACCTGCAAGGCATTGGGCGTGGCACGCAGAGCGCTGACCCCCCGGTCGGTCATGGTGAACCGCCCGCCCTTGCCATAGGTCGCCACGTTGATGCAGCAGTTGTTCGCCGGATTTCCCCGGCCTGACCAGTGATACCACGGCGAAAACACCGACCCGATGAACCCGATCACCGACACTGCCTTTGTGCCGCAGTCGCTTACGCCGTCGACATACCACCATGCGTATCCTGTGGCGGGGACGTCGAGGTTAAACATAGGTCCAAGATCATCGCCCCGGCCACATGCGCGGCGCAAAGCGTGGCCATCGGCACCCCCGCGCCCGGATGCACCCCGCCCCCCACCAGATAAAGGCCCTTGATCCTGCTGCGCACCGTCGGGCGCTGAAACGCGGCCATCATCCCCCGAGGGGACCGCCCGTAAAGGGACCCCATCGAGGCCGGAAACAGCGCGTTGAACTGCACCGGCGTTGTCAGATGGGTGACGTCCGGCGCGGGACTGAATCGCAGGCCGAACTGGGCCAGCCGGTTGAAAATCAATGTCTGACATAGGCCGGTCTCCTGTGGGGTCTGGGTCGTCTGTTGGGTTGGCGGGGCGTTGAGGATGATCTCGAACCGTTCCGGTCCTTCGGGCAGACTGCCTGCAAATCTGTCCTGGGCGCAGATATACAGCGTCGGGTCATTCTGTGGCTGTCCCTTGCCAAGGGGCAGATATTCGCGGATCGGGTCATTGGCGAAAAATACGTTATGCGCCGCCAGCGGAAAGCCCTCGGTGGGCGTGGCGGCAAAGGCATAGACATTGGCCGACAGGCTGCGCGGCTGGGTGGCGGTCTTGGGCACCGCGCCTTGCACGGCACTGCCCAAAAGCCCGGTTTCCAGCGCGCGCGGATCGCCGTTGAACAACACTGCATCCACCGGCATGCGCCCGGCGTCGGTTTCCACGGCAAAGGCGCGCCCGTCCTGCATTTCGATGCGATTGACGGGGGTGTCATAGTGAAACACCGCCCCGCGCTGTGCCGCCAGATCGGCAATCGCGCGGGCCAGCTGGTGCATCCCGCCTTTGACATGCCACACGCCGCGCCGCTCTGCCTCCCATATGAGGCTGAGCAGGGCGGGGGATTGCCCCGGCAGACCGCCCACATAGGTGGCGTAGCGCGCAAAAAGCTGGGGCAGTTTCGGCTCTGTAAACTGCCCGCGCAGCATTTGTGCCAGATTTTTATGCGGAGTCATCGCGCGGATCAAAGACGGATCGCGCAGAACGACGCCTGTCAGCCCGCCCAGCGTCGGGGCGGCAGATTGCATCATCGGCCCCTCGAACGCCTCGAACAGGCGCGCGGCGCGCTGACAGAACGTGTCGAACTCGGTGGCAGAGCGCGCGCCAAAGACGTGGCCGATCTGTTCCATGCTGGCCGCGTGGTCGGACATCAGATCCAAAGAGGTGCCATCGGGCCAAAAATGGCGGGCCAATACGGGTTCTTGTTCAAAGATTACATGCTGGTCCAGCGTGGTTCCGACATCCGCAAAGAGACGTTCGAACACCGGCTTCATCGTCAGCACGGTCGGGCCGGCATCCACCGGGCCCGCGACAGTGTCCATTGTCCGCATCTTGCCACCCGGCGTCGCAAAACGCTCTAGCACCGTGACCCGCGCACCGGCATGGGCCAGCCGCAGGGCGGCGGCCAGACCACCGATTCCCGCGCCGACAATGGCGATATGTCGAGGTGTTTCGGGGATATTTCCACTCCGGAGGTGATTGACAAGAAGACTGGTTATGTCCAGTTTAGTTTACACATGCTGTGTCAGCAATAGATTACATCACGAATCAACCGACGATCATCCGCCAGTGCGCCCAATGCACGCCACGCTATCCCGCCACGCTATCCCGAGGAACCGCCCCATGTCTTTTGATAAACGCATCGATACCGCCCTTCTCAAGGCGATCCGCAGCGGGCAGACCCAGCCGAGCCCGGCAAAGCTTGCCGAGGCCCTGCATTACGCGGTGACCCCCGGTGGCGCGCGTATTCGCCCGACGATCCTGATGAGCGTGGCCGTGGCCTGTGGCGACCGGAACCCCGAACTTGCAGATGCCGCCGCGACGGCGTTGGAACTGATGCATTGCGCCTCGCTGGTGCATGACGATCTGCCCTGCTTTGACGACGCGGACACGCGACGCGGTAAACCGTCGGTGCATCGCGCCTATGGCGAGGCTCTGGCCGTGCTGGTCGGGGACAGCCTGATCATCATGGCGTTCGATGTCATTGCAAAGGCGGCCCATACCGATCCGATGCGCGCGATCCAGTTGATGACGGTGCTGGCAAAGCGGTCGGGGATGCCGAACGGCATTTGTGCCGGGCAGGGATGGGAGAGCGAGACAGAGGTTGATCTGTCCGCCTACCACACCGCCAAAACTGGCGCTTTGTTCATTGCGGCGACCCAGATGGGCGCGATTTCGGGCGGTCAGGACGGCGAGCCATGGGAAGAACTGGGCGCACGGATTGGCGAGGCGTTTCAGGTGGCCGATGATCTGCGCGATGCTTTGTACGATGAAAAGACATTGGGCAAACCTGTGGGTCAGGATGATCTGCACGGACGCCCCAATGCGGTGACGGAACTGGGCGTCGAGGGCGCGATTGACCGGATGCGCAACATTCTGGGCGGCGCGATTGCCTCTATCCCGAAATGCGAAGGCGAGGCGAATCTGGCCCGTATGGTCACTGCGCAGGCCAAGGCGCTGATCCCCTCTTCCAAGGCCAACTCTCATCATGACCGGATCACTGGCAAGTAGATGACTGATTCGCTTGCCCCTGATCGTGTTGCCTCTGTTTCCAACGGGCCGTGGTTGCCCAGACTGATCTCTTCGCGCGGGTTCCAGAAATGGGCCGCGCGGTTCCCTTTGACCCGGCGTATCGTCCGGCGCGAGGGCGAGGCGATGTTCGATTTGCTGGCCGGGTTCTGCCACAGTCAGGTTCTGTCGGCTCTGGTGCAGTTGGATATTCTCGACATTCTGATGCAAGGCCCGTTGACCAGCGCTGATCTGGCGCGTCGGGTCGATGTTCCGCTGGATCGGATGGACATCCTGTTGCGCGCGGCTTTGGCCTTGGGTCTGCTGAAGAAACGGCGTGCGGGAAAATTCACGCTCAGCCGGACGGGGGCCGCGCTTGTCGGGGTTCCGGGGCTTGGGCAAATGATCCGGCACCATGATGTTCTGTACCGCGATCTGTCTGATCCTGTTGCCTTTTTCCGAGGCGAGGTGAAAACCGAGCTGGCAGAATTCTGGCCCTATGTCTTTGGCGGAAACATGGATCCGGCGGTGGCCGCGACCTATTCTGACCTGATGGCGAAAAGCCAGATCCTGGTCTCTGACGACACGCTGTCCACCGTTAACTTTCGCGGGATTACGCATCTGATGGATATCGGCGGCGGGTCGGGCGCGTTTCTTAAGGCCGTGGGGCACAAGTATCCGCAGATGACCCTGACGCTGTTCGATCTGCCACAGGTCGCCCCCACAGCGCGGCAGCGATTCGAGGCCGCAGGCATGATGCAGCGGGCAAGGATTGTGGGTGGATCGTTCCGCGAGGGCGCTTTGCCGGTCGGGGCCGATGCGATCAGTCTGGTGCGTGTTCTGTACGATCACAGCGACGAAACGGTCACCGATTTGCTGGCGCGATGCTTTGCGGCGCTGCCTGCGGGCGGGCGGTTGATAATCTCTGAACCGATGACGGGCGGGGTGCATCCGTCCCGCGCGGGGGATGTGTATTTCGCGCTTTATACACTGGCCATGCGCACCGGGCGGGCACGCTCTGCCGCTGAGATATCAAGGCTTTGCGAGGCGGCCGGGTTTGACGCTGTGCAAAGCCTGTCGGCGAACCGTCCGTTTGTGACCTCTTGTGTCATCGCTTCAAAACCTTCCGCGTAAAAAGTGTCAATTTTGATTGACACTACCGTTTGTCTGTTTAGAATTACATGTAACAAGACACCTCATCCGGTCGCGAATCTTTCGCATCGTCAGGGGCGCGCCGTCAAAGACCAAGGGAGTCGAACGTGCACACAACCGCCGTTATTCTGAAGGGGCCAAAATCACTCGGCCTTGACGTGTTGGAGGTAACCCCCCCAACAGAGAATGACCTTGTTGTTGAGGTCACTAATTCCGGGATTTCGACCGGCACGGAAAAACTGTTCTGGACGGGCGAGATGCCTCCATTCCCCGGAATGGGCTATCCTCTGGTGCCCGGTTACGAGGCCGCTGGCGAAGTGGTCGAGGCGGGTCGCGCCACCGGGTTCAAGCCCGGCGACCGCGTTTTTGTCCCCGGTGCGAATTGTTATGAGGGCGCGTTCGGGCTGTTCGGCGGCGCGTCGCGTCTGCTGGTCAGCGATGCCGACCGTGTCACCCGGATCGACGCCGGGCTAAAGGCCGAAGGCGCGCTGCTGGCGCTGGCCGCCACCGCGCGTCATGCGCTGGCGGGTCCGGGCAAAGCGGTGCCTGATCTGATCGTTGGACATGGTGTTCTGGGGCGTTTGCTGGCGCGGCTGACCGTTGCGGCGGGTGCCCCTGCGCCCACCGTTTGGGAAACCAATCCCGACCGTCACGCCGGGGCCATGGGCTATCCCGTGCTGCACCCCGATGACGATCCCCGCAAAGATTACACCTCGATCTATGATGCCTCTGGCAGCAACGAGGTTCTGGGCCAGCTGATGGGGCGGATCGTCAAAGGTGGCGAAATCGTTCTGGCCGGGTTCTATACCAAGCCGATCAGCTTTGCCTTCCCGCCCGCCTTTATGAAAGAGGCCCGTCTGCGCATTGCCGCAGAATGGACCCGCGATGATCTGGCCGCCACGCGCGGGCTGATCGAAAGCGGCGCGCTTAGCCTTGGCGGGCTCATCACACATACTTCACAAGCGGCCGATGCGTCTGACGCATACGCCACTGCATTTTCGGATCCGAACTGCCTGAAAATGATTCTCGACTGGAAAGGCCTCGCATGACACTTGATATCCCGAACCTGAAAGACGGCGGCACCATCAGCGATTTCGACAAGCGCCTGCGCGAGGAGGCCAACGAGGATCTGGCCGATGTGATCAGCGAAGAGCCCAAGTCCAAGACGCAGATCATCGCGATCTACGGCAAGGGCGGTATCGGCAAATCCTTTACTCTCGCCAACCTCAGCCACATGATGGCAGAGCAGGGCAAGCGCGTGTTGCTGATCGGGTGCGACCCGAAATCCGATACCACAAGCCTGCTGTTCGGCGGCAAGGCCTGCCCGACGATCATCGAAACCTCCAGCCGCAAGAAACTGGCGGGCGAAGAGGTCAAGATCGGCGACGTCTGTTTCAAGCGCGGCGGTGTGTTCGCGATGGAACTGGGCGGGCCAGAGGTTGGTCGCGGCTGCGGCGGTCGCGGGATCATCCACGGGTTTGAACTGCTGGAAAAGCTGGGCTTTCACGATTGGGACTTTGACTATGTCCTGCTCGATTTCCTTGGTGACGTGGTCTGTGGCGGCTTCGGCCTGCCGATTGCCCGCGACATGGCGCAAAAGGTCATTCTGGTCGCCTCGAACGATTTGCAGTCGCTTTATGTGGCCAACAACGTCTGTTCTGCCGTGGAATATTTCCGCAAGCTGGGCGGCAACGTCGGTGTCGCGGGTCTGGTGATCAACAAGGACGACGGATCTGGCGAGGCGCAGGCCTTTGCAGAGGCCGTCAAGATCCCGGTTCTCGCCGCGATCCCGCAAGACGATGACCTGCGCAAGAAATCTGCGAACTACCAGATCGTTGGCACGATGGAATCCCAATGGGGTCAGCTGTTCGCAGACCTCGGGATGGAGGTCGCCGCCGCCCCGCCTGTGCGTCCGGCGCCTCTGGATCAGGATGGTCTGCTGGGTCTGTTTGATGCCTCTGAAACCGGGGGCGACTATGTACTGCAACCTGCCAGCGACGCGGACATGCGCGGCAAGTATTCCAAGCCCAAGGTCAGCCTAGAGGTGATCTATGACACCGTCTGAGCGCCTGATCGACCAGCAAACCAAAGCGCTGATCGCAAGCGCCCACCCGGATCAGATTGTCCGCCTGCTGCGCGACATTCAACGATCAGGCGCAAAGTCACATGATATCAAGCATTCGCCGGAGTCGTCAGTGTGAAGGATGATCATCAAATCAATAACCGCGACACCATGACGGTCGAGTCCGAAACATTGGAGGTCACGCGGACCGCCGATGGTGGTGTGTCTGTTGTGCCGACATCGGGTGCGGATGGATGTCACTCTGGCGGCACCATGGCAGAGGCGGCGCGTAAGGCCGGCAATTCCGAGATGCTGGATCAATTCGCCAAGGATTACCCACAAGGCCCCCACGACAAACCGCAAAGCATGTGCCCCGCCTTTGGGTCACTGCGCGTCGGTCTGAGGATGAAACGCACCGCGACGATCCTGTCCGGCTCTGCCTGCTGCGTCTATGGTCTGACCTTTGTCAGCCACTTTTACGGCGCGCGCCGGTCTGTCGGTTATGTGCCGTTCAATTCTGAAACGCTGGTCACGGGCAAGCTGTTCGAGGACATCCGCGAGGCGGTTCACGATATGGCCGACCCGGAACGGTATGACTGTATCATCGTGACCAACCTCTGTGTGCCCACCGCTTCCGGTGTGCCGCTGCGGCTGTTGCCTGAACAGATCAACGGTGTGCGTATCGTCGGTATTGACGTGCCCGGCTTTGGTATTCCGACCCACGCCGAGGCCAAGGACGTTCTGGCCGGGGCTATGTTGAATTACGCCCGCAAAGAGATCAGTGCCGGGCCTGTGCCGATGCCGGCCTCTGGCAAGTCTGATCGTCCCACGGTCAGCCTGCTGGGCGAGATGTTTCCCGCAGACCCGATGATGATCGGCGCGATGCTGGCCCCCTTGGGTCTGGCCGCTGGTCCTGTCGTGCCCTGCCGCGAATGGCGCGAACTTTACGCCGCGCTTGATTGTGGCGCTGTCGCTGCGATCCACCCATTTTACACCGCCGCCGTGCGCGAATTTCAGGCCGCTGGTCGTCCCGTTGTGGGCTCTGCCCCGGTCGGCCATGACGGCACCCGCGACTGGCTGGCCAATATTGGCGATACCTTCGGGATTGCGGCCGACAAAATTGCCGCCGCGCAGAACGCCTTTTTACCCGCCATCAAAGGCGCGCTTGCCGCGACGCCGATCAACGGGACGATCACGCTGTCGGGTTATGAGGGCTCTGAACTGCTGGTTGCGCGTTTGCTGATCGAAAGCGGCGCGAATGTGCCCTATGTCGGAACCGCCTGCCCCAAGACGCCATGGTCCGCCCATGATGCGGCCTGGCTGGAAGACAAAGGCGTCAAGGTCAAATACCGCGCCTCGCTAGAGGATGATATGGCCGCTGTCGAGGCGATCCAGCCGGATCTGTCCATCGGCACCACGCCGATTGTGCAGAAGTCCAAAGAGCTGGGCATCCCAAGCCTTTATTTCACCAACTTGATTTCCGCGCGTCCCCTGATGGGTGTCGCGGGGGCCGGGTCGCTGGCCACGGTGGTGAATGCCGCCATGGGGAACAAGGATCGCATGGCGCATATGAAGGCCTTTTTCGAGGGCGTCGGACATGGCGATACCGCCGGTGTTTGGCAGGGCTCGCCCAACGTCAAGCCAGAGTTCCGTGCGCTGAACCAAAAGAAGCTGGAGAAGCAGGCCCGCGCCGCAAAAGCGGAGCAGATGATATGAGGGTTTTGTTTGATTTTGGCCTGTCGGGTGCGACAGGCGAGGGTGGGGGGCCAGCCCCCCACACCCCCCGAGGTATTTTTGGCCAGATGAAGGTGAAAGTGGTTTCGGATTGTTCTGACGGAGGCGCGTCATGCTAGTTCAGGATCATGACCGCGCGGGCGGCTATTGGGGGGCGATCTATGCGTTTTGCGCCGTCAAGGGTTTGCAATGCGTGATTGACGGGCCTGTTGGGTGCGAAAACCTGCCTGTAACCTCTGTGCTGCATTACACTGATGCGTTGCCGCCCCATGAGTTGCCGATTGTGGTGACGGGGTTGGGCGAGGGCGAGATGGGCTCTGGCACCGAAGAAGCCATGAAGCGCGCGTGGGAGGTTCTTGATCCGGCGCTGCCTGCGGTTGTTGTCACAGGGTCGATTGCCGAGATGATCGGCGGCGGTGTAACGCCGCAAGGGACCAACATCCAACGGTTTTTGCCGCGCACGATTGACGAGGATCAATGGGAATCCGCCGACCGGGCGATGACATGGATCTTTACCGAATTCGGGATGACCAAGGGGCGTATGCCGCCTGAGAAAAAGCGTGAAGAGGGGGCGACCCCGCGCGTGAACATCCTTGGGCCAATGTATGGCACGTTCAACATGCCGTCCGATCTGGCCGAGATACAGCGGCTGGTGCAGGGCATTGGCGCAGAGGTCAACATGGTGATGCCGCTTGGCGCGCATGTGGGCGAGATGCGCAATCTGGTGAATGCGGACGTCAACATCTGCATGTACCGCGAATTTGGCCGGGGTCTGTGCGAGGTATTGGGCAAGCCCTATCTGCAAGCGCCGGTCGGGATCGAGAGCACCACGAAATTCCTGCGCACCTTGGGCGATCTTCTGGGTCTGGACCCGGAGCCGTTCATCGAGCAGGAAAAGCATTCCACGATCAAGCCGGTTTGGGATCTGTGGCGCTCTGTGACGCAGGATTTCTTTGCAACGGCGTCCTTTGGGATCGTCGCGACAGAGACCTATGCCCGCGGGATCAGCAATTTCCTTGAAAATGACCTTGGTCTGCCCTGCGCCTTTGCGGTGTCCCGCACACGCGGCAAGAAGACGAACAATGACGAAGTGCGCTCGATGATCCACACCAAGCGGCCTTTGGTCGTGATGGGGTCGATCAATGAAAAGATGTATCTTGCAGAGATGAAATCGGGCTTTGGCCCGGCGCCGACCTTTATCCCGGCCAGCTTTCCGGGGGCCGCGATCCGGCGCGCGACGGGGACGCCCTTTATGGGGTACGCGGGCGCGACCTATCTTTTGCAAGAGGTCTGTAATGGCCTGTTTGATGCCCTGTTCCATATCCTGCCTCTGGCCAGTGAAATGGATCAAACCACCTCGACGCTGACCCCGCTGCGGCGCGATTTCCCCTGGGATGTCGATGCGCAGGCGCGGTTGGACGAGATCGTGGCAACCCATCCGATCCTGACCCGCATTTCTGCGGCCAAGACCCTGCGCGACGAGGCTGAAAAGCGCGCGCTGGATCTGGGCGCGGAACGGGTGGTTCTGGAAACTGTCGAAAGTCTGCAACCCGCCTCGGGAGGAAAAAATGACTGACTTTACCAACAACACTAGCATGCCGCGCAAGCGCAGTACACATCACGCATCCATGCGTGAGTACTATGTCTATTTCGCGGTGATCTTTGTGGCCACGTTGCCGCTTGCGTTCCTGACCTGGGGCCTGAGTGCAGCACGGCAAATGTCTTTGCCAAAGCGCGGGCCGATCAAGGCCGCGTGGAGTCAGGCGCAGATCATCACACCGCGGATCTTCTCTGCGTAAAGGGCGGTTGCCCTTTGAATCCAGAAGACCAAGCGGCGTGTCCTAGCCAGACACCAGCGCCAATGCTTGGACAAAAAGTTTTGCCTTGAGGGACCAGGGCCACAGAGAATTCGCCATTCCCCCCCGGGATGGTGGATTAGGTCAGGGGACGAGCCCCTGACGTAACCCGGCCGCGGGGGGTGCGCGGCGTCGGCACAAACTTTTTCTAGGAGAAAAAACAATGGCTGATAATTCCGACCTGTCCTTCACAGGTTTGACAGACGAGCAAGCGCAGGAACTGCACTCGGTCTATATGAGCGGCTTTATGATCTTTACGGTCGTAGCGCTGGTTGCTCACTTGCTGACCTATTTCAAACTGCCTTGGTTCGCCTGGTAATCGAGAGGATCTCACAACATGGCACAGTTTTACAAAATCTGGCTTATCTTTGACCCCCGTCGCGTTTTCGTGGCGCAGGGCGTGTTCCTCTTTTTGCTGGCGGCGATGATTCACCTCGTCCTGCTCAGCAATCCAGAGACCAACTGGCTCAACCGCGCTTTTGGCGCTGCTGAAGCCAGCGAATAAGCTCAGTTGCACGACAGCGCTGTGGGCGGCGCTGCATTTGCCCGCCGCCCACGGCAACCCGTTAACTTGACTGCGCAACGCTGCCCCTCCGTTGGGTAGGGGCGCAAGAGGAGAGAGAAGATGGCACAGCTCAGCTTCGAAAGAAAATACCGGGTCCGCGGTGGGACCCTGGTGTGCGGAGACCTGTTCGACTTCTGGGTGGGGCCTTTCTATGTCGGCTTTTTCGGCGTCACGACATTTTTCTTTGCCGCACTCGGAACAATACTGATTTTTTACGGGGCATCGCTAGGCGATACATGGAACCCCTGGTTGATTTCGATCAATCCGCCAGCCCTGGAGGTCGGCCTTGGCTTTGCGCCTCTGGCCGAGGGCGGATTATGGCAGGTCATCACCTTCTGCGCTACCATGGCCTTTGTGTCATGGGCTCTGCGAGAGGTGGAAATCTGCCGCAAGCTTGGGATGGGCTATCACGTGCCCTTTGCCTTTAGCGTTGCGATCCTTGCCTATGTGACACTGGTCATCATTCGACCGATGTTGATGGGCGCCTGGGGGCACGGCTTTCCCTACGGGATTTTCAGCCACCTCGATTGGGTGAACAACGTCGGCTACGCCTACGGTAACTTTCACTACAACCCTGCGCATATGGTAGCGATCACGTTCTTTTTCACCACCTGTCTGGCGCTGGCTCTGCATGGGTCTCTGGTTCTGTCCGCTGTCAACCCCGGCAAGGGCAAGACCATCGGCACACCTGACCACGAAGACACCTATTTCCGCGATCTGATCGGCTATTCGATCGGGCCTCTCGGCATTCACCGTCTTGGTCTGCTGCTGGCTTTGAACGCTGGATTGTGGAGCGCGATCTGTATCGTCATCTCTGGCACAATCTGGTTCGACCAGTGGAGCGCCTGGTGGGATTGGTACGCTGAATTGCCCTGGTGGGCGGACCTGTAAGGAGGATATGAGACATGGCTGAATATCAGAATATTTTCACCCAGGTTCAGGTCCAAGGACCGCCTGAAATGGGGGTGGACCCGCAAGGGACACTCTCAAGGGAACGCACCAAGGGTACCAGCTTTAACTCTCTGGCAGGTCTCTTTGGCAACGCACAACTTGGCCCGATCTACCTCGGCCCCTTCGGTGTCGCGTCGCTGGCTGCCGGTTTTGCATGGTTCTTTATCGTCGGTATGAGCTTTTGGGCGCAGGTCGACTACTCTCCGGCGTTGTTCTTTCGCGATCTGTTCTGGCTTGCGCTGGAACCCCCGGCAGAAGAATACGGTCTGGGCTTTGCACCGCTTGATGAGGGCGGATGGTGGATCATCGCCTCGTTCTTCCTGCTGGTCTCTGTGATCAGCTGGTGGATCCGCACCTACCTGCGGGCCGAAGAGCTGGGCATGGGCAAACACGTCAGCTGGGCCTTTGCCTCTGCGATCTGGTTGTTCCTTGTGTTGGGTCTGTTCCGGCCGATCCTGATGGGATCATGGTCCCATGCGGTGCCCTACGGGATCTTCCCGCACCTCGACTGGACGAACCTGTTCTCGCTGACCTACGGCAACCTGTTCTACAACCCGTTCCACGCGCTTAGCATTGTCTTCCTCTACGGATCTGCCCTGCTGTTTGCGATGCACGGTGCGACCATCCTCGCGGTCAGCCGCTATGGCGGCGAGCGTGAGATCGAACAGATCGTCGACCGTGGCACTGCCTCTGAACGTGCGGCTTTGTTCTGGCGCTGGACCATGGGCTTTAACGCCACCATGGAAGGTATTCACCGCTGGGCTTGGTGGTTTGCGGTTCTGACAACCCTCACGGGCGGTATCGGGATCTTGCTGACCGGCACTGTTGTAGACAACTGGTTTGTCTGGGCACAGGTACACGGCTTTGCGCCACTTGATTAAGGAGCTACGATCATGAGTGACAACCAAGACTATCTGAGAACCTCCAGCGATCGCTCTTTCCGTCTGCGTGCAGATGTCCTGACGCTGATGCTGAAAGGCGCAGGTTATGCCACGATCTTTTGTCTGGCAGTCGGGTTCTTCTTTGCGGCCGTAATCGGAATCGGAGGCCTCTTGCCTGACGAATCCAAAGAGGCCGCAGATCCGACACCGTTCTCTTATGTGCTGCCAAGCGAAGACGCGCCGCACATAGTCTAAGATCCGAAGCGGGCGCATCACGTCGCGCCCGCCTCACACGACATCGGGTAATTCTGTCCCTAGAGTTACCTGGTACCGTCAGGGGCCTCGACCCCCTGACACCTCCTGTTGGCTACGGGAGACAGAGGGTGCACCGTTTCTACGTATGGCGCCCTCTGTTCCCGGCCAACAGGGCTAATAGCCAAACCGTCGAGAATTCCCCAGTCGAGACAAGGAGCGTTCTGATGACCCGCGCCACCCCCATTCTGGACAGAGTGTCCGTCCCCTCTGACATGAAATCCCTCACCGATGCCGAACTGTCGCATCTCGCGAATGAAGTGCGCGGCGAAGTGATTGAAAGCGTCGCCACCACCGGCGGGCATCTGGGTTCGTCTCTGGGTGTGGTCGAATTGACGGTCGCGCTTCATGCGGTGTTTGACACGCCGCGCGACAAGTTGGTCTGGGATGTGGGTCACCAATGCTATCCGCACAAGGTTCTGACCGGGCGTCGCGACCGGATGCACACGTTGCGTCAGGAAAACGGCCTGTCCGGGTTCACCAAACGCAGCGAAAGCGAGTTTGATCCCTTCGGTGCTGCGCATTCCTCTACCTCTATTTCCGCCGCGCTCGGGTTCACCATTGCCCGCGATATGGGCGAACCCACGGGTGACGCGATTGCCGTGATCGGCGATGGGTCGATCAGCGCCGGGATGGCCTATGAGGCGATGAACAATGCAGGCCATCTGGGCAAGCGGATGTTCGTGATCCTGAATGACAACGAGATGAGCATCGCGCCCCCCGTCGGTGCCATGAGCAAATATCTGTCCGGCCTCTATGCCTCGCCCCTTGGGGGCTTGCGCGAGATGGCCGAAGGGTTCGAGGCCGCCTTGCCCGGCCCGCTGCGCGATCATGCGCGGCGTGCGCGCCAAATGGTGACGGGTGCCGTCACCGGCGAGGGCACCCTGTTCGAAAACCTCGGCTTTCAATACATCGGGCCGATCAACGGCCACGACATGCCGCAACTGCTCGGCGTTCTGCGCGCCGCGCGGGCGCGTGCCACCGGGCCTGTGTTGATCCATTGCTGTACCGTCAAGGGCAAGGGCTATGCCCCGGCAGAAGACTCGCCAGATTGTTATCATGGCGTTGGCAAGTTCGACCCTGCCACCGGCGCGCAATCCAAAAGCCGCCCCAATGCGCCCAGCTATACGTCGGTCTTTGGCAATGCGCTGGTGGATGAGGCCAGCCGCGATTCAAAGATCGTGGCGATCACAGCCGCCATGCCCGGCGGCACCGGGCTTGATATCTTTGCCAAACATCACCCCAAGCGGATGTATGACGTTGGCATCGCGGAACAACACGGCGTGACCTTTGCCGCTGGTATGGCCGCAGGCGGGCTAAAGCCGTTTTGCGCGATTTATTCGTCCTTCCTGCAACGCGGCTATGACCAGATCGTCCATGACGTCGCCCTGCAGAACCTGCCCGTCCGCTTTGCCGTGGATCGTGCGGGTCTGGTGGGGGCCGATGGTCCGACCCACGCGGGCGCGTTCGATATCGGATACCTTAGCGCGCTGCCCAATATGGTCGTGATGGCCGCCTCTGACGAAGCCGAACTGGTGCATATGGTCGCCACCGCCGCCGCCTATGACGATGGGCCGATCGCGTTCCGTTATCCGCGCGGCGAGGGCGAAGGTGTGCCGCTGCCGGAACGTGGCGTGCCGTTTGAGATCGGCAAGGGCATTGTTCTGCAAGAGGGCGCTGATGTGGCGATCCTGTCGTTCGGCGCGCATCTGGGCGAAAGCAAACGCGCGGTCGCCATGATCGAGGCGCAGGGGCTGTCGGTGACTTTGGCCGACGCGCGCTTTGCCAAGCCGCTGGACAAGGCGTTGATCGACCGTCTTGCGCGCAAGCACAAGGTGCTGATCACCGTCGAACAAGGCGCGCAGGGCGGCTTTGGCGCGATGGTCTTGCATCATCTGGCGAATGAGGGCTGGCTGGACGGCACTCTGGCCGTGCGCACCATGACGCTGCCGGACCGCTTTATCGATCAGGCCGCGCCCGATGCGATGTATGCCGACGCCGGACTGACTGCGACGGATATCGCCGCGACCGCGCTACAGGCCGCGAATGTCAAAAAGGTGCTGGTCGACTAAAGCGTGTCCTAAAACGCGCGCGGGGTTCCGGGAAAAAGCGTCAGAAACGCCGCGCCGGGGGTCCGCGGGCAATGATGCGATTGAGGATCAGCGCCACGGCCCTGTGCACATCAAGGTCCACACCAGAGCCGCTTGCCTGTTCGTGCGAGGATGCGGCATCTTCGAGAATGCCCATGATCTCGCTATTGGGCAGGACTTTCGCATCGTTCAGGGCCAGCAACAAAGCCTCGCAAATCGACAGGGCAGCCATTCCGGAATAGATATCATGCTCGGACATTTAGGGGTCCTTCAAAGAGATTTCAGCTGCGCAGAGAATCCAAACTGTGCAGCGATATCCCGACCCTTTCAGAAAAAGCGACCTTTGGCGCTGATCGAGGTCAGCCCGAACGGTGATTTCCACGCCCGCACCCAGAGACAGCCCGCACGTCTGAATTCACACAGACCCCTGATCTGCCGTGTTGCGCCCGTTAACATGGTGGTCAACGTGGTGGCGCGCGCTAAAAGTTTGGCCGATTTTCCTGGCCGGTAAACACGTTGTGGGGATCGTCGCAAAATACCACCAATCCTCGATGCCGCGCGTGGCAGAAAACGGGATTGGGACCATTGAATACAGACAGTGATCGCCAAAAACGAGGTTTTCAAGGGTGGAAACTTTTGTGTTTTGCGCCTCCAGATCGACAGCGGTGGTTCATACAGGGGGCAAGTTGGGGATAGGGGCGAAATTTAGCGCTAAAAAACTTTAAGCCCAATGGCGGCTCTGAGCGCATTCTGTGAATTCGTATTTTGTGCTGCGAGCGCTCGCAGCGCGAATAATGCGGCGTGAGCGAAAATTCCGATGCTGCTACGCAGCAGGAAAACCGGCCATTAGTGGGCCCCATCGGAAGGTTTGTGCGTAAGATTACTCTAAGTAAGAACCTTTAGCGAACATTTTTAGGTTCCCCAGTCTCTGGATGGCCTGATGTTCAGCGGCCGTGCAATTTTGCGG
>CALGTJ010000290.1 GCA_937901435.1 uncultured Rhodobacter sp.
ACGACATGCCCGTCCCCGCCGCCAATCTGGTGGGGCAAGAGGGCAAGGGGTTTCGCTATATCCTGTCCGGCATGAACGCAGAGCGGATCCTGATCAGCGCCGAATGTATAGGTGACGCGAAATGGTTCATCGAAAAGGCGTCACGATATGCCAGCGAGCGCACGGTCTTTGGCCGTCCCATCGGGCAGAACCAAGGCGTACAGTTTCCCATCGCCAAGGCCTATTCCCAGATGCGCGCCGCCGAGTTGATGCTGAACGAGGCGATCCGGCGCTATGAGGCGGGCGAAAACCCCGGCGAAGAGGCCAACCTTGCCAAATTGCTCGCCGCTGACGCCAGTTGGGCCGCCGCCGAGGCCTGTGTGCAGACCCATGGTGGCTTTGGCTTTGCAGAGGAATACGACGTCGAGCGTAAATTCCGCGAGGCGCGGCTGTATCAGGTGGCGCCAATCTCGACCAACCTGATCCTCAGCTATGTGGCCGAACACGTGCTGGACATGCCGCGCTCTTACTAGGCGGCGTTTCGCCCTTGACGGACCGCATGGAAATCAAGACGCTTTCGTCAGCAAACGAAAGGCGCGCGCATGGATCGGGATCTTTTGACGTCAAGCCATTGGGGCACCTATCACGTGGACGTTGACGGCGGCCGCGTCACAGGTCTGCGCGCCTTTGCCGATGACCCCGATCCTTCGCCCATCGGCCCCGGTATCCTCGATGTGCTGGACGATCCGCTGCGCATCACGCAACCGATGGTGCGCAAGAGCTGGCTGGACGGCGGCCCCGGCACCGCTGGCGAGGCGCGCGGAAAAGAGGCCTTTGTCGCGGTCTCTTGGGACGAGGTGAACCGTCTGGTGGCCACTGAATTGAAGCGTGTACGAGAGAGTTTTGGCAATAAGGCGATTTATGCCGGGTCTTATGGTTGGGCCAGCGCCGGGCGGTTTCATCACGCACAGGGCCAGCTAAAGCGGTTCCTCAACTGCATCGGTGGGTTCACCTCATCGAAAAACACCTATTCCTTTGCCGCCGCAGAGGTCGTCGTGCCCCACGTGCTTGGGACTTTTCGCGGCCATCTGGATCAAACGACAAGCTGGGAAAGTATCGCCTCTGACTGCGACCTTTTCGTTGCTTTTGGGGGGGTGCCGCTGAAAAACGGGCAGATTAGTCAGGGCGGTGTGGGCAGGCATATCCAGAAAGCAGGCGTCGAGACGGCACGTGCGGCGGGCATCGATTTCGTCAATATCTCGCCCCTGCGCTCTGATGTGATGGAGGGCGTCGACGCCGAATGGCTGGCACTGCGTCCCTCGACCGATGCGGCGCTTATGATCGGTCTGGCCCATTGCCTGCTGGTCGAGAACCTGCATGACCGTGATTTCCTGACCCGCTACTGCGTCGGCTTTGATCAATTCGCCGCCTATCTGCGGGGCGAAACCGACGGCATTCCCAAGACGGCCGACTGGGCTGGCGCGATCTGTGATCTGCCGGCCGAGGCGATCCGCGATATGGCAAAGCGCATGGCCAAAAACCGCACAATGATCTCTATCGCATGGGCGCTGACCCGGCAGGATCATGGTGAACAACCGTTTTGGGCCGCGATCGCCCTTGCCGCGATGCTGGGTCAGATGGGGCTACCGGGCACCGGCCTTGGCTTTGGCTATTCCGCGATGAACAATGTCGGGTTGAGCCGACACGAGATTGACTATGCCTCCTTTCCGCAGGGGCAAAACCCGGTCAAGGATTTCATTCCCGTGGCACGGGTCACGGATCTGTTGAACAATCCGGGCGCAGAGTTCGACTATGATGGGCACAGCTATCTCTACCCCGACATCAAACTGGTCTGGTGGGCCGGTGGCAATCCGTTTCACCACCACCAAGACCTGAACGCGATGCGCGCCGCCTGGGCCAAGCCGGATACGGTTATTGTCAACGAATGGTGTTGGAACAGCCTCGCGAAGCACGCCGATATCGTTCTGCCTTGCACGACAACGCTGGAACGCGCCGACCTCGCCCTGACGCCCAAGGACCCCTATCAGGTGGTCATGGATCAGGCGATCCAACCCGTCGGGCAGGCCCGCGACGATCACGACATCTTTTGCGGGATCGCCGCACAGATGGGGGTCGAACACACCTTTACCGAAGGACGCAGCGTCGAGGATTGGCTGCGATGGATCTATGATATTTCCCGCCAGCAAGCCGCGCGCGCCGATGTGGAATTGCCCGATTGGGACAAGCTGCATCGCGACGGGTTTGTGAAGATCCCCACCCCGGGAAAACCGACTGTGATGCTGGCAGATTTTCGCACCGATCCAGAGGCGCATCCTTTGGCCACACCCAGCGGCAAGATCGAGATCTTTTCGGACACCATCGCCAGTTTCAACTACGACGACTGCCCCGGTCATCCCGTCTGGCTGGAGCCTTTGGAATGGCTTGGGCAGGCCGCGCCCGATCAGCTTCACATGATTTCCAACCAACCGCGCAACAAGCTGCACTCGCAACTGGACCACGGCCCTGTCAGCCGCGCAGATCGGACGCAGGGACGCGAACCAATGATGATGCACCCGGACGATGCCGCCAAGCGTGGCCTGTCAGAGGGTCAGATCGTACGTGTCTACAATTTGCGCGGCGCCTGTTTTGCCCTGCTTCGCCTCAGCGACGAGATCCGCCCCGGCGTGATCCAGCTTGCCACAGGTGCGTGGTATGACCCGGATGGCGACACCTGCCTGCACGGCAATCCAAATGCGCTGACGCCGGACAAAGGCACGTCGAGGTTGGCACAGGGGCCGATTGCCCATTCCTGTCTGGTTTCGGTCGAGGCCGTGACAGGCGAGATCCCGACGACCAAAGCGCATCTGCCGCCAGAGATCCTCTGACGGCAGATTTATCGGAATTCACATTGCGAAGAGAAAGTGCCTAGGCGACGCCTTCGACCACGCGTGAGGCCTGCACAGAGGGGCGCGTTTTCATGCGGTCAAAATGAGCCTGCACGTTTGGCGGCAACGTCCAACCAGCAACATCGACAGCCCAATATTCGTTGTAATACAAGGCCGTATCCGCGATAGAGAAATCGCCCAGCAGATAGTCTTTGCCCTCTAGCTGGGCATCGACCACCTCAAGCGCGGCCATCATCGCGGCCTTGCCACGGGCGCGCAGCTGGTCATGCTCTGCTGGGGTGTCGGAATAGGCATCCGGGCGACGCCACAGACGCCACGACAGCATATGCACCGTGCCGACGATGAAATCCATCGCTTCGATTGTGCGCGCAATGCCCTCGGGATCAGTTGGCATCAGCTTTTTCTCGGGGTGCGTCATCGCCAGCCACATGGCAATCGCGGCGTACTCGGTCAAAACGCTGCCATCATCGCGCACCAGCGCGGCCACTTTGCCCTTGGGGTTCAGCGCCTTATATTCAGGTGTCTTTTGCTCGCCCTTGGAAAAATCCACGATCCGCAGATCGTAGGGTATTCCGATCTCTTCCATCAGCACGTGAATACCGATCGAGCAGGTCTTTTTCGCATAGCATAATGTGGTCATCATTGTCCCTCTCTTGCCCCGCCGCGCCAGAGGGTCCGGCGTTTTGGGCTGTCTGGTGTCACCAGTAAGAGAGGGAAAGGACGAAGGCCAGAGGCGGCGGTTATTCTGCCGCAGCGCTCTTGCGGACCCTGCGTTCTTTTTCGGTGGCTGATTTCAACTGCCCACAGGCGGCCATTATATCCTCGCCGCGCGGTTTGCGCACGGGGCTGGCGTACCCAGCCTTGTAGATAATGTCAGCAAACGCGTGGATGCGGTTGCCCGACGAACGTTCATAAGGCGCACCGGGCCATTCGTTGAAGGGGATCAGGTTGATCTTGGCCGGGATGCCGTCGATCAGCTTGACCAAACGGTGCGCGTCCTCGTCGCTGTCGTTGACCCCTTTGAGCATGACATATTCAAAGGTGATCCTCTCGGAATTGGACAGCTTTGGATAGGCACGCAGAGACTCTAGCAGGGTCGCAATATTCCACTTCTTGTTGATCGGAACCAGCTTGTCGCGCACCTCGTCGGTGGTCGCGTGAAAGGATATCGCCAGCATACAACCGATTTCCTCGGCGGTGCGGGCGATCTCGGGCACCACACCACTGGTCGACAGGGTGATGCGACGGCGTGACAGGGAAATGCCCTCGGGATCCATCGCGATCTTCATCGCGTCGCGCACGGCCTCGAAGTTATACAAAGGCTCGCCCATGCCCATCAGCACAATGTTGGACAAAAGCCGCGTTTCGTCATGCGGGTTGCGGCCCGGCTCTGGCCATTCGTCCAGATCGTCGCGCGCCAGCATGACCTGACCGATGATCTCGCCCGCCGTCAGGTTGCGCACCAGTCGCTGCGTGCCCGTGTGGCAGAACGAACAGGTCAGCGTGCAGCCGACCTGGCTGGAAATGCACAGGGTGCCACGGTCAGTTTCGGGGATGTAAACGGTCTCGACCTCATGCCCGCCCGCAATGCGCACCAGATATTTGCGCGTGCCATCACTGGACACATGACGCGATACGACCTCTGGAATGGTGATCTCGAATTTTTCGGCCAGTTCAACGCGATAGCCTTTGGCGAGATTGGTCATCACGTCAAAGTCGCGCACACCCTTTTGATAGATCCATGCCCAGATTTGTCCGACCCGCATCTTGGCCTGCCGTTCGGGCGTGCCGGTCGCAATCAACGCGACGCGCATCTCGTCGCGGGTCAGGCCGACAAGGTTCTGCCGCCCTGTCTCGGGCAGCTTTCGAGGGATCGTGTGCACGTCCTGAGTGATCGGTGCAGAGGCCGACATTTGCGCGACTCCAGATTAGGGATTGACCGCGTCATACAGGATAAATGTTGCGAAAGGAATATCTGCGATCACGCCAGCGCGGATTCTCTGTCATCCACGATCTTGTTGCGATGCGCGATCTCGCTGATGACGGAAAAGCCAACCAGCGTGTAGCCGCCGCACAAGGCGTCAAAACGACAGCCCAGTTTGTGACCGTTGCGCATCCGCACTTCGCTGGTCCAGCTGGCCCGCTCGCCTATCATTGCCGCAAAATCCCTCACATCGCCCCAGATCGGCGTTGGCAGGCAGGCTTTTTGCCAATTGCGCGAGGTTTCAAGGAAGGACGTGTCTTTAGCCCCGCTCGGCGCGCTAACATGCCACAGCTTGCAATAGGCGGTGTTGGACATCACCAGCGCACCGGTGGGGGCAAAGACCGCAATCGCCTCGTCCAGCCCGTCGATCACCGCGTTGCTCATCTGCAATTCAGCGCGGAAATGACGGGTCAGCGAAATTTCAGCACTGATGTCCTCGAACAAAAAAGCGACCGCCCCCTGCGGATGTGGACGCCCGCTGACGCGGTAGGTGCGCCCGTCCACAAGGCTCCACGTTTCGGAATAAGCCTCGCCAGAGGCCGCGGCCTCCAGGTCTGACATCTTGCGACGCCATGCGGCGTAGTTCTTGGGTTCGGGAATCAGACGTTGGTCACGCAGCCGGTCAAAGACCTGAAACAACGTGGGACGCGTAATCAGAAATTCAGCGGGCAGTTCCAGCATGTCCGACAGGGCAGGATTGAACAGGGCCAACTCACGCCCCCGACCAAAGATCGCAAGGCCAACGCTGAGATGGGCAAAGGTCTGGGTCAGGGCCTGCACGAACTCTTGCAAGCTATGTTCAGCCTTTACAACACGATCTATCGGGATCGCCGCCACCAAAATCTCGTCTGCGCAGCGCGTGACCTGAAATTCGTACCAATGCGACTGCCGAACCGAATTGCTCTTTGTGCCGGACTTGCGGTGATCGCTGGGCAAATCCAGACTGGCGCGGCTTGGCTTGGCTTGGCTTGGCTTGGCTGAAACTCGCTGCCGACGATATCGCTGTCGATCTCGAAAATCGCGGGAAAGCAAAGTGGCGTCGGGCGCTGCAGGTCCAGCAGATCCATCAGGCGGCAGTATTCCGCATTTGCCCAGCGGATTTTGCCGTCACCGGACTGACGCCAGACCGGGAAAGGCGTGGCGTCACTTAGCGCTCGATAGCGGGTCAGTTCCTCGTCCAGCGCGATCAGGCTATGACGATCCGGGATCGGCCCCGGCACACTATCATCGCGATCCTTTAATGTCAGGCGCAGCCGCTCTGCCCCGATCGACAGGTGCAGGATAGACTGCCCATCAAGAGAAATCAGTTCAAAATCTTCTGCCTCGCCACAGCCCATTACGCGTTCGAAAAGATCCGGAAAACGGGGCGCAAGAAATTTGACCAACCGGGTGATATCGCTGTCGGCGGGCTCGGTCAGATCCAACAGCCTTTGACCCGCGTCAGAGGCATCCACCAGTGTCTCGCCGTCAAAGAGGAACGCGATCTCTGGTGGGCTGGCCGTCTGGCGCTGGCCGGGCAATCCCATCGGCGCAAGCCGCATCCACGTCAAGGCTGCAAGCGCACTGACAAAACCGGCACACACAAGGCCGGCGCCCTGCACGAAGCTTAGAAGTTCTGGTGACATTTTTCCAGACTCTTTCCAACACAAGAGCCAAGCCTAGCTTTCCCTTGGTTAATAGAGTCTTAAGGGAAGGTTCAGACCTCGATCGGGCGATTTTCCCCCAATCCGCGCGCACCCGGATCCTGCTTTTGAGAGACCGCGTCACGGGGCCATCTGACCTCTACAATCGCGCCACAACGCTTGCCTGCTTGGGGTTTTGGCACCATCGGGTCACTTGCATTCGCAAAACTCAACTCTGCGCCGGAGCGTTCCAAAAGCGTTTTCGCGATAAACAGCCCCAGACCCATACCTTCGTATTCCGGACGCTTGGACAGGTCTTCCTGCGTGCGGCGACGCCGGACAAAGGGGTCACCGATTCGCCCCAACAGATGCAAAGGATAGCCTGCGCCGTCATCGATGATGCGAATCTCGACGGTGGTTTCTGTCCAGACAGCATCGACCCAGACCGTGCTTTGAGAGAAATCAACGGCGTTCTGGACGAGGTTGCGCAGCCCGTGAATGATCTCTGGGCGACGCGCAATAGAGGGCTGGTCCGGCCCGGCCCCATCGGCGGGGGCAAGCTCTATCACAACCTCTTTGCCCCGCTCGCAATGAGGCTCTGCCGCCTCGCGGACCACCTCGCCAAGCGGGGCGTGACGCAGGTGCAGGTCGTCCTTTCCGGCGCGCCCCATAGAGCGCAGAATATCGCGGCACCGATCCGCCTGATCCCGGATCAGAACCGCATCGTCATAAAGGTCCTGAGAGTCTGCCAACTCTTCCATCAACTCGGTGCTGACCAGTTTGATCGTCGCCAAGGGCGTGCCAAGTTCGTGCGCGGCAGCCGCGACGACACCGCCAAGGTCGGTCAGCTTCTGTTCTCTGGCCAAGGCCATTTGCGTCGCCAGCAGAGCCTGCGACATGGAATGGATTTCGGACGTCACGCGGCGCGCATAGATCGCCTCGAACACGATCCCGATGGTGATCGCGGCCCAATGCCCAAAGACAAACAGATCCGGCATCTGCATCACATCTCCGTCATCGGTGTGCAGCGGATAATGGAACACAGAGACCACCGAAATCAGCGCAATCGCCACCGCCCCCAGCACAGTGGTCGAGCGCAGCGTCAGCGCCGTGGCAGAGATTGTCACCGGTGCAAGGATCAGCAAGGCAAACGGATTGTGCAAACCGCCCGTCAGAAACAGCAGGAACGACAACTGGCTGATGTCGAACAAAAGCGTCAGAAACACCTCTTGCTCGCTGAGGCGTTTGTTTTCCGGAAAGATGAAAATCGCCACAAGGTTCGCAATGATCGAGGCCCCGATGGCAAGATAGCAGAGGCCAAGTTCCAGATTGAGGTTGAAAAACCGTTGCGCCACTGTGATCGCGGCGATCTGCCCGGCAATCGCGATCCATCGCAACACGATCAGCGTGCGCAGGCGCACCCAGTTGCTGCGGGTGTCGTCAATCAGGAAACCGCCTGTGGTATCGGCCATACTCTGCCTCTCATACGCTCTGCGTCATCATGCAACCTTGTACGCCGCTGCCACAGGAACGATCAATCCGCCAAACTCTGACGCCGAACCACAAAGGGATGAAACCTATGAAAATGGCGAAAACAGTCGCAATCGCGGCAAGCACCGCACTTGTCGGGATGCTGGCCGCAACATGGTGGGTCACGCGCGATACCAGCGATGACGCTTTTGCGGGGTGCCGCGCCTCTGTCGTGGCCGGCGGCACAGCGGCGATTGGCGGGCCCTTCACGCTGGTCAACGGTCAGGGAGAGACTGTGACAGATAAGGATGTAATCACCAAGCCTTCGCTGGTGTATTTTGGCTATACCTTCTGCCCCGATGTCTGCCCGCTGGACAATGCCCGTAACGCCGAGGCAATCGATCTGTTGCAGGAACAGGGCCGCGATGTGCAGCCGGTTTTCATCTCGATCGACCCGGAACGCGACACGCCAGAGGTGGTCGCCGAGTATGCCAGCTACGTGCATGACGATATGATCGCGCTGACCGGCAGTGCCGAACAGGTCAAGGCCGCCTCGAAAGCCTATAAAACATATTACCGCAAGCAAGAGGGCGACGAGGAATACTACCTCGTCGATCACTCGACCTTTACCTATCTGATGCTGCCAGAGGTGGGATTCGTCGAGTTCTTCAAGCGCGAGGATACGCCAGAAGACATCGCCAGACGCACTGCCTGTTTTATGGACGCTGTGTAACGTAAATTGACCCGCCCCCCCCTGCGCACTAGTGTATGCAGAACCAAAGTGTAGAGTGCAGAAGGGACGGCAATGGCCGAACGCGAAAAGGACCTGCTGGGCGACGATGTATCGCTTTTGCTGGTAGATGATGACGAACCGTTTTTGCGCCGCCTGTGCCGGGCCATGGAAAAGCGCGGGTTCGAGCCGGAAATGGCCGGATCTGTCGCCGCAGGCAAGGCGATTGCGACCGCCCGCCCGCCTGCCTATGCCGTCGTAGATCTGCGCCTGGAGGACGGCAATGGCCTTGATGTGGTCGAGGTGCTGCGCGAAAAACGGCCAGATTGCCGGGTGGTGGTTCTGACCGGATATGGTGCGATTGCCACGGCTGTGGCGGCCGTCAAAATCGGTGCCACCGACTATCTGTCCAAACCTGCCGACGCCAATGACATCACGAATGCGCTACTGGCGCGGGGGGATGAACTGCCGCCGCCACCGGAAAACCCGATGAGCGCAGATCGCGTGCGGTGGGAACATATCCAGCGTGTCTACGAGTTGTGTGACCGCAATGTCAGCGAGACAGCCCGGCGTCTGAACATGCACCGCCGCACCTTGCAGCGTATCCTCGCCAAGCGGAGCCCGAAATAAGATGCTGACCCGGCGCTCTGTCCTTATCACCGGAGCGGCGTTGACCCTGTCGGCCTGCACCGGTGCCATGCCAATACCAGCGACCGTGCCTTTGGATCTGCGACTGGCCTCTAACCCGGATTATTCACCACGGTCGGTTGGCGGCTGCGGTATGAGAGTGAT
>CALGTJ010000291.1 GCA_937901435.1 uncultured Rhodobacter sp.
ATGCGGAATTTGACGCCAATACCGCAGAAATTTGTGTAATAAATGTTTGGTCGCTCAGAAAAAAATGTTGCTTTGTGGCTTTTACGCGTTTAGCGTCTCGGAGTGGATTCTGCTGGGGACTGCGATGTCGCTTAAAAAACAAAAAAGACGCGAAGCGATCTCGGCTCTTGTGCTTGAGCAGGGGGCCGCGACCGTCGGTTCGCTTGCCGAGCAACTCAACGTGTCCATGCAAACAATCCGCCGCGATGTTGATGTGTTGTGCGAAGGCGACATGTTGCACCGTCTGCATGGCCGGATAGAGCTCAGCAAAGAATTCCTGAACACACCTTTTGACCAGCGCACCGATACAAACCCGCTGGGAAAGCAGGCGATTGGCGAAGCAGCCGCGCGCCTGATCCCCGATGGCACGACCTTGTTTTTCTCTATTGGATCTACCCCGCTGAGTGTGGCCAACGCCTTGCGCCGCCGGAAAAACCTGACCGTAATTACCAACAACCTGAATGTGGCAATGGCGCTGAGCGATGAGCTTTCAAATCGCATCATTATTCCCGAAGGAGAGTTGCGTCTGCCGGACCGCGATATTCTAGGGAGTGATGTCCTAGAGTTTTTTGGGCGCTACAGGGCCGAATTTGCTGTTTTTGGTGTGGCTGGCGTTGACCTGGACGGCAGTCTTTTGGAGTTCCACTCTGCTGAAGCGCGTGTGCGTGAGAAAATTCGTGCCAATGCGCTGAAATCTCTCTTGGTTGTCGATCAGTCGAAGTTTGGGCGTCAGGCCCCGGCCTTGAGCGGCAATATTTCAGGGATTGATACAATCATAATGGATCGGCGCCCAGGGCCTGCGTTCACCACGCTGCTTGATCCAATCGAAAACAGGCTGGTGATAGCCGAAGGAGAAGTGAAATGACGACAGCGCCCATGGTAGTGCTCAAAGATATCGCCAAACGCTGGAATGGTCAGCTTGGAGTCGAAGGAATATCATTGGATATTCCCGAGGGCAGCTTTACGGCACTTCTTGGTCCATCAGGCTGCGGTAAATCCACGACATTGCGCCTGCTTGCAGGGCTGGAATTGCCTGACGAGGGTACGATCCTGATCGATGGCAAGGACGTGACAACCAGCGCCGCATCGGACCGCAACCTGTCAATGGTATTTCAATCATATGCGTTGTTCCCGCATCTGTCGGTGGCTGAAAACGTCGTATTTGGCCTCAAGGTGCGGCGGGTTCCAAAACAAGAGCGCCAGGAAAAGCTGCACCGTGCTTTGGAAATCACAGGATTGCTTGGTTATGAGAATCGCAAGCCGGGGGAGCTTTCTGGTGGACAACGCCAGCGGGTCGCGCTTGCCCGCGCTATCGTTGCGGGCCAGCGTCTTTGTTTGATGGATGAGCCGCTGTCGAATCTCGATGCAAAGCTGCGCAACTCGGTGCGCAAGGACATCAAGAAACTACAGCGTGATCTCGGCATTACCGTAATCTACGTCACCCACGACCAGACCGAAGCGATGAGCATGGCCGACACAGTTGTCTTGATGAAAGATGGTTACATTCAGCAAGTTGGTACGCCCAACGACCTTTACAGTAACCCCAACAATACCTTCGTGGCCGAATTCGTTGGTGCGCCGCCGATGGCATTGATTGAGTCGTCTATTTTGGGTGGGTTTGGTGAGGATAAAACCATCGGGATCAGAGCCGAGAATATCCAAATTGTTCCCAAGGGCGAAGGCCGGATGAGCTGCATTGTAAATGAAAGCGAATTCCTGGGAGCGGAGACTTTGATTGGACTGGACCATGAGGGTGCCAGGGGGCTATGCGTGCTCAAGCCCGGTCTGTCAATGGTGGCTGAAGGCAATGAGATCGACATCAATTTCCACGACGAACACCTGCACGTCTTTGACGCTGCAGGCCACCGGCTGGTGCGATAATTACCGCGCAGTCAAAAAGTAAGACCAAGATTAAGAACCACTAAAAAACCAAAGGAGAAAGACATGGAACTATTTTCAACAAAAGGACTGGGGCTGGCCACTGTAATGGCAACTGGCCTTGCCGTACCGGCGATGGCCGAAACGGAACTGACGATGTACTACCCGATTGCTGTGGGTGGGGCATTGACTGAAGTGGTCGACGGAATTGTTGCCGATTTCGAAGCCGCCAACCCCGATATCAGCGTAAACGCAATTTATTCAGGCAACTATGATGACACCCGCGTGCGGGCATTGTCAGCGCTGGCTTCGGGTGAGCCTGCGCAGCTTGCAGTGATGTTTTCCATTGATGCCTACGACCTGATCGAACAGGATCTTATTTTGCCATTCGATGATGTCGCAACATCGGACGCTGACAAAGCGTGGCTGGGAAGTTTTTACCCAGCGCTGATGGCAAATGGCACTATCGAAGGTAAGACTTGGGGCATTCCGTTCCAGCGGTCAACGATTGTTGCATATTATAACAAGGACATGTTCCGTGCGGCTGGCCTCGACCCTGAAGCCCCGCCAAAAACTTGGGACGAAATGATTGCAATGGGCAAGGCCCTGACCAACGATGGAACCTATGGTTTGATGATCCCATCAACTGGCTATCCCTATTGGATGTTCCAGGCACTGGCGATCCAGAACGGCAAAGAGGTGATGTCAAAAGATGGCCTGACCACATATTTCGACGACGAAACCGTTATTGAGACACTTGAGTTCTGGCAGTCCCTGTCTGGCGAGCACGGCATCATGCCTGACGGCACTGTTGAATGGGGCACATTGCGCCAGGCGTTCCTTGAAGGTCAGACCGCGATGATGTGGCACTCCACCGGCAATCTGACAACCGTGAAAAACAACGCCAGCTTTGATTTCGGTGTTGCCGAGCTGCCGGGCAATGTTCGTCTTGGTTCGCCGACCGGTGGTGGCAACTTCTACATGTTCAAGGACACAACAGATGAGGAACGCGCCGCGGCCCTGAAACTGATGCAGTTCATGACATCGCCCGAGCAGGCAGCCGCCTGGTCAATCGGCACAGGTTACATGGGTGTTTCACCTGCGGCCTACGAAACCGAAGCGCTGAAAGCCTATGTCGCTGATTTTCCACCGGCACTTGTCGCGCGCAACCAGCTTGAAAACGCCGTTGCTGAGTTTTCGACATTTGAGACTGCCCGCGTGCGTGACGGTCTGAACAACGCCATTCAATCGGCGCTGACCGGATCGAAAACGGCTGCTGAGGCTTTGGGCGAAGCCCAGGCTGCAGCCGAGCGCCTGTTGGCTGCCTATCAATAACTAAAAATCCCCGGCTGGGCTGGTGCACATCGCATCGGCCCTACCAACTTCTTACATGCCAAATCTGAACATCGGAGACGCGCTATGTCCGCTCACGCCAATCTCGAACGTCGCAGGCAAGCCATATATGGCTGGTTGCTTCTGTCGCCCGCAGCGGTGTTGCTCACGGTTTTTGCCTTCTACCCGTCTATCGCGACCCTCTGGTCGTCCTTGTTTTCGCGGCATACCCGCCGCAACCCCAGTGAGTTTGTTGGCACAGAAAACTATGCCGATCTTTTTGCGGACCCCACATTTTGGCTGGTGGCGAAAAATAACCTGTTTTACGCGGGCGTCACGATCCCAGTTTCGATTTTCATTGCGCTTTCAATGGCGCTTTGGGCCAACTCCAAGATCTAGGCGCGGGGGTTTGTGCGTACCGCCTATTTCACACCGACCGTCTTGCCGATGATTGCCGCTGCCAACCTTTGGCTGTTTTTCTACACGCCGGGTCTGGGCGTATTGGATCAAATTGGCAGCCTGTTTGGCCTGCCGTCGGTCAACTGGCTGGGGCAGCCTGAAACTGCGCTATGGGCGATCATCATCGTGACAATCTGGAAAGAAGCCGGGTTTTTCATGATTTTCTATCTCGCGGCATTGCAAACAATTCCTGTGGATCTCAAGGAAGCGGCAGACATCGAGGGCACCAGCCGCTGGACCTATACGCGCCGCATCGTGTTGCCGCTGCTGATGCCGACAACGCTGTTTATTGCCGTCAACGCGATGATCAACTCGGTCAAGCTGATCGACCACCTGTTCATCCTGACCAAGGGTGGGCCGTCGGACGCCAGCAAGCTGATCCTCTATTACATCTGGGAAATGGCATTCGCATTCTTTGACGCGCCACATGCGGCGGCCATTACGGTCCTTGTTATTGCAGTGCTGGGCGTCGTGGCTGCGGTACAGTTCTTGTACCTCGACAGAAGGACACACTACCAATGAAGAGCTTCACCAAATTCATGGACAGCTTCGGCGCAATCCTTCTGGCTGTTATTTGGATTGCGCCACTGTTGTTTGCCTTCTGGGCTGCAACGCATTCGACCTCTGATGCGGTGAACCTCAAACTGTTTTCGCCTTGGACGCTGGATAACTTCCGTGTCGCCTGGAGCGGTGCGCCCTGGCTAAAGTATTTCTTCAATACATTCATGCTGGTGACGGTGATCCTGATTGGCCAATTTTTCCTGACCACGCTTGCAGGGTTCGCCTTTGCGCAACTCCGGTTTCCCGGCAAGGACTTCGTATTCATCCTGGTCCTGATGCAGCTGTTCATCCTGCCCGAAGTCCTGATCGTGGAAAACTATGCGATGGTGTCCCGGCTCGGGTTGTTTGACAGCATCCTTGGCGTCGGCATGCCCTATATGGCGTCGGCCTTCGGCATCTTCTTGATGCGGCAGTCATTCAAAGGCGTGCCGATCGAATTGCACGAAGCTGCGCGGATCGAAGGCTGTGGGCTGCTTGGTATCCTGTGGCGGGTTTACGTGCCGCTGGCAAAGCCAACCTATCTTGCCTATGCGCTGGTGTCGGTTTCGACCCACTGGAATAACTTCCTGTGGCCGCTGATTGTGACCAATTCACCGGAAACACGCCCCTTGACGGTCGGCCTGTCGATCTTTGGCGCTCCCGAAAACGGTGTGGATATCAGCATCATTTCGGCCGCCACGCTCATGTCTGTTGCCCCGCTGCTCATCGCATTCCTGATCTTCCAACGCCAGTTCGTTCAGTCCTTCCTGCGGGCTGGTATCAAATGACCGCAATCCTTCAGATCACTGACACACATATTGTTGCGGAAGGTAAGCTCGTTTCGGGTCAGCTGGAAACGGCTGCGCCACTGACGCGGTTGGTCGACCAGATTGCGTCGATCAGACATCAGATCGGTCCAATTGATGCGGTCATCGTCAGCGGCGATCTGAGCGATGACGGTAGCGAAGCAAGCTATGCCCGGTTCAAGAGGCTGCTCGCCCCGCTTGACCTGCCCACCTATGTAATACCGGGCAATCACGATATTCGTGAACCTTTACGCCGGGCGTTCGCGAGCGATCTTCCCGTGGCTGGACCATTGAACTGGGCGCGTAAGGAGGGGGATATCCACCTGATTGGCCTTGACACTTTGGTTGAGGGGCATGGTCATGGCACTTTGAGCCCTGAGACCTTGGCGTTTCTTGGGGATGCACTTGCAAGAGCGGATGGCTCAGCCGTTTTGTTGGCGCTGCATCATCCGCCCTTTGCCAGTGGTATCAACTTCATGGATGCAATCGGTCTGACAAATGCGCTGCAATTGCGTGACGCCGTGGCTGGCTACAAAGGTGAATTGCGGATGGTTTGTGGACACATCCATAGCATGATGGTGCACAATGTTGGCGGGCATACCGCAATCTCTGCGCCGTCGCCATGCAGCACATTCGCTTTTGATCACAGGACAGATGCGCCTGTCGGCTATCTTATCCAAGACGATGGCTGTGTGTTGCACCGATGGGACGCGGGGTTCCAATCAATCCGCATCGGACCAGAGGCCGGATCGGGCCCTTTTCCCTTCTAGCCGTCTTACATGAAAGAAAGCAAAACCGATGAATGAACCACATGTACTCCAGATTATGATACATATCGCAGGTGCTGCGGCCCTGCTGATCTGGGCTGTGCGATTGGTCCGCACCGGGGTCGAACGCGGTTTTGCAGCACCCATGCGCATCTGGCTGCGCCATTCAGCCAAGAACAGATTGCTTGCAGCTGGGACCGGAATCGGCGCTGCTGTTTTGCTGCAAAGCGCCACTGCGGTTGCGGTTCTAGTGTCCAACTTTATCTCCAAAGGAGGGGTTGTGACGGCGACCGGTCTGGCGATCTTGCTGGGCGCTGATGTTGGCTCCGCCTTGGTGACGCAGCTTTTGATGGTGCGGCAACCCATTCTGATCCCGCTGCTGCTTATTGTTGGAGTCGTGGTTTTTTTGCGTGGTGAAGGCAGCAATACACGCCAGACTGGCCGCATTCTGATCGGGCTTGCGCTGATCTTTGTGTCGCTGGATATGATCCGCAGCGCCACTGAACCGATGATATTAAATACGGGCACGCAGGCCATCATGGCCTATCTCGGTCGTGATTTGCTGACTGCTTTCCTCATTGGCGCTGTGTTCGCATGGGGTGTTCACTCCAGCGTTGCGGCGGTGTTGCTATTTGTCACCTTGGCCGGGCAATCCATATTGCCCAGCCCGGCCGCCGCAGCCATGATCCTGGGGGCCAATCTGGGCGGTGGGTTAATCGCATTCGTTCTCACCTATTCAGCGCCGCTTGCGTCGCGGCGGATGGTCATGGCGAATTTGCTCTTGCGGGGTGGGGGGGCCGTGCTGGTGGTTCTGGTGATTGCGGCAATGCCGGAGCTGTTGACCCAGCTTGGAGCGACGCCGGCCCGGCAATCCATCAATCTACATCTCGCCTTCAATGTGGCTTTGGCAATCGTGGCGCTGCCTTTTGTGGGGCCAATCACAACAGCCTTCTCCTATTTCATGGCCGAAAAAACTGGCCCAAGCGGTGCTCTGGATGTCACCAGCGCGCTTGATCCTGCCCTGCTGGATCGCCCGCAACGTGCGGTTGATAGTGCTGCGCGTGAATTGCTTGGAATGGGCCAAAAGATCGAACAGATGCTGATCGCGGTCGATCCCCTATATGATCAGTGGAATGTTACCACCGCCAGCATGATCGCGGATCAGGACAAAGCGATCAAACAGACCCACCTGGATATCAAACTTTATCTTGCACGGCTTGGCCAAAAGGGAATGGATGAGGATCTGAGTCGCCGCTCGCTAGAACTCGCCTCGATTTCATCCAGCCTTGATTCCGCCTCAGATGCTATTACACGGACCATGCTGGACCTCGCTGAGCGTCTTCATCGGCAAAAGCTCCAGTTTTCGCAGCAAGGGCGGGATGAAATTAGGAATTTCACCGACCGGGTCCAAAGCAATGCGAAGCTGGCGTTGAATGTCATGATGAACCAAAACCCGGCTGAAGCGCGCGCGCTGGTGGCCGCAAAGGATAAGGTACGCAAGGTCGAACAGAAACTACAGCGTAGCCATATTGGTAGATTGCGCGAAGGCTTGGTTGAAAGTATCGAAACCAGCAACATCCATCAGGAAACGCTCCGGGCACTCAAGCAGGTCAACAACGCATTTTCGATGGTTGGATACCCGATACTTCACAAGTCTGGGGACTTGCTGAAAAGTCGCCTGGCTTAGACTGGATCGCGCAGCGGTCTTCGATTTAGGGAATTGCCACATAGGTTCAGCTGCACGTCAGAACCAATTGACCGCTTAAGGGTTTTGTCTTGAAACAGAAAATTATGAAGCCAGAGCTTTCAAAAAGGCTTTGGCTCAGCACAACAGATAGCAAGGAGGCCATTATGTCGCCAAAAGAACAAAAGTCAGAAGTTGATCTCTTCGTCGTCGGTGGGGGCATCAACGGCTGCGGTATTGCTCGGGATGCCGCGGGCCGTGGGCTGTCTGTGGCGCTGGCGGAAATGAATGACCTGGCATCTGCGACATCTTCGGCCTCGACCAAGCTTTTCCATGGCGGGCTGCGCTATCTCGAATTTTTCGAAGTCCGCCTCGTGCGCGAAGCTCTGAAAGAGCGCGAAACACTGCTGCGCGCGATGCCCCATATCAGTTGGCCAATGCGCTTTGTATTGCCGTATCACAAGGATATGCGGTTTGAGGTTAACACGCCGACATCGAAGATTCTGAGCCTTGTCATGCCCTGGATGCGCGGGCGCAGGCCTGCCTGGCTGATCCGCTTTGGACTGTTTCTCTACGATCATTTGGGGGGGCGGAAAATCTTACCCGGCACGACAACGGTTGATCTGGCTGCCGATCCTGTCGGCAAGCCGTTGCAAAATCGCTTTGCCAAGGCCTATGAGTATTCTGACTGCTGGATCGAGGATTCCCGTTTGGTGGTTTTGAACGCGCGCGATGCTCAGGCGCGCGGCGCGCAAATCATGACCCGGACCAAGGTGGTGTCAGCAGAGCGGGTCGATGACGTTTGGCATATCACCACCGAAGATCAGAGCACGAAAGAAACCCAGCTGACCGTCGCCAGAATGCTGGTCAACGCCGGCGGGCCGTGGGTCGAAGAGATCATTCGCAACACCGCTCGGATCAATTCGTCTGAAGGTGTGCGTCTGGTGCGTGGCAGCCATATCGTGACGCGCAAACTGTTTGATCACGACAAATGCTATTTCTTTCAGGGTGAAGACGGGCGGATCATTTTTGCGATTCCCTATGAGACAGATTTCACCTTGATCGGTACGACGGATGCAGATCATGAAGACGCATCCGTAAAACCACAATGCACTGAGGCCGAAGCCGACTATCTGCGAGCCTTTGCGTCAAATTACTTCAAAAAGCCAATTCCCAAGGATGATATCGTCTGGAGCTATTCCGGTGTGCGCCCGCTATATGATGATGGTGCCAGTTCCGCGACCGCGGCGACGCGGGATTATGTTCTGAAAGTAAATCAGGATGGTGAAGCCGCGCCGTTGTTGAACATATTTGGCGGAAAAATAACCACTTATCGTAAACTTGCAGAGTCCGCGCTTGAGAAGATCACACCGTTTTTCCCCAAGGCCGGTCCGGACTGGACCGCGGGCGCAAGCCTTCCCGGTGGAGATTTCCCAGTGGATGGTGTGGCATCTCTGATCCAGGAATTGCGCGAAACCTATCCGTTTCTGGATGATTTTTGGGCGCGGCGTCTGATCAGGGCCTATGGCACAGAGGCCCGGCTGATCCTTGGTGATGCCAAATCAATCGGGGATATGGGCAAAGCTTTTGCCGTAACGCTAACTGAGCGCGAGATCATCTGGCTGATGGACAAGGAATATGCCCGCACTGCTGAAGATGTGGTTTGGCGGCGCTCGCGATTAGGGCTACGGATGAGCAAAGCCGAAATTGCCGAGCTTGATACCTGGATGACAAACGCGGGCAAAGACGCCGGTCCAATGGCCAAGGATGAAGCCCCGCATATTGAGGCCCTGTAATGACGTTGGACACGGCTAGATGTCTACAGTGAACACTGCTCGGGACGTGCTGAACGAATTTGGGGAGACACAAAAGGGGCCTATCACATCTATCGGTGTCAGCGAAAGTCCGACAGGTCGGCACTGTCAGACAAAACGAGCTTGAGACGGGCAGGGTGGTCTCGTAGCCTCTC
>CALGTJ010000292.1 GCA_937901435.1 uncultured Rhodobacter sp.
GATTCAGGCTGCGCCAGTGATCCGATGCGAGTTCTCATTCGTCTGACAGCACCCATTATTCCTGTGGGAAGGCTCCGCCCTGTTGTCTACGGGTTTTGATAAACGCCTCGATGTTGCTGGCAGCCGAAGCACCATGTTCAGGGTCTTTGAATTTGGCAAGGTCCTGAGTCCAGATGTCGGTCGCCCGCTGCGTAGACGTCTTAGCACCAGCGTCCGTCCACGCACCAAAATTCGTCAGGTCCGAGACGAGAGGCGCGTAAAACGCTGACTGATACCGATCTATCGTATGCTGCGTTGCAAAAAAATGCCCGCCCGGATCAACCTCGGCCAAGGCATCAAACCCGATCTCAGCGTCATTGCCTACGGGTTTCACACACAGTTCAGCCATTGTTTGGAGAGCCTCTACATCGTTGATGAATTTCTCGTAACCGAAACTCAATCCTCCCTCTAACCAGCCCGCTGCGTGGACCGTCAGCGTGGCATTGGCCATTACCCCGCCCCAAATCGCCATGTTCGTTTCGTTTGCGGCCTGCATGTCAGCAGCGTTTGATGCAGCACCCGTCGCAGAGCGCCACGGCAAGCCGATGTGGCGTGCCAATTGGCCTGCGCCGATCTGCATTTTCACATGCTCTGGCGTTCCAAACGCCGGAGAACCTGATTTCATATCCACGTTCGAGCTGAACCCGCCGTAGCTGATTGGTGCACCTGCGCGAGCCAGTTGGGCCAATGTGATGCCTGTAAGCGCTTCGGCGTGTTGCAAGGTTAGCGCTCCGGCCACGGTGATCGGGGCCATTGCGCCCGCCAAGCAGAACGGTGTGATGATGGTCATCTGGCCTGCACGGGCAAAGTCGATCAACCCTTCGGCCATTGGAATATCTAACATGCGCGGCGAGTTCGAGTTGATAACCGTCGTGCCCCAAATCCCATCCGTAAAATCATCGTCTGAAAGGTTCAGTGCCAAGCGGATCATCTCGAAACTGTCGCGCACCTGTTCCGATCCTCGGGAGTAGACAAACATCGGTTTGTCGCAATGGGTCAGTTGCGCACGCATCATCTCATAATGACGAAATTGTATTGGGACGTCTTGAGGTTCAACGCAGGGGCCAAGCATGTGGATCACGTCATAGGTCTGCGCCAACTTCAATGTCTCGACATAGGCCTCCAGATCACCCGGTCTGCGACCCCGATTTAGGTCGGTCGCATTCGGGCAACCCGCACCCGCCATAAACAACATCGCGCCGTTCTCATATGTCAGCGCGCGCTTAGGATTTGCCGCGCGCAAGCGAATGGACGAAGGCGCAGTTTGCAAAGCAGCGGTGACAATATCGCGCCCTATGAATATCATTTCGTCCTCAACGCGTGCGCCCGCCTGCCGGAAGATATTACGGGCCTCGGGCAGTAGAACCTTGATACCCAATTCTTCAATCACCCGCAGGGCGGTATTGTGGATGTTTGCGATCTCGTCGTCAGAAAACACAGCTTGGGGCTCAAACGGGTGACGCAGGTTCACATAATCCGTTGCACGCACTGGCTTTGCCGCATCTGATTGAGCACGACGACGGCCACCTGACCGGCGTGATTTGTTTTCACGAAGCATCTGAATCTCCCTTGGCTGGGCTGATTTTACTAAAGGCGATCCAGTCGTTGCGAAACGATGATCCAACCGTTGGATCGAGAACCTTGCCGGTGAAAGCAAAAAAGTAGTCATCCAACATCGACATACGTTCTTCCATGACTTCATCGGGGTTCATCGCAAAGTATCCCACCTGCGCAAAATACAGCACACGTGCGCGTACCAGGGCTTCTTGCGGCAAATAGTTGAAACGCTGGAAGAGAGCCGCGATGATAGCGATCCGCCCGGTATCTTCGCCTCGCACCAGTTCGAGCACGCGGTCATCAAGACGCGCCCAATCCCGCACCGCTTGCTCCAGAGGTGAATTGAAGTTGTCCGGATTAGTCCAGATGGCAAAGAACGACAGGATACCACAGTCAAGGCTGTCTGCGTGATCCAGTATCTGCTTGAGTCGCTGGCCGTTTACTGCGAGCCATTCGTTCAACATGCCATCCAGCAATTCTTGGCGCGATTTGAAATGCCAATAAAAGCTGCCCCTACTTGCACCTATAGACGTGGAAAGTCGCGTAATTTGTACCGCATCAATGCCGTCTTCCATCAAGCACAACATCGCGGCTCGCAGCCAGTCTGCGCGGCCCAATTGAGGCTTTACGGCAGCTTCAGTTTGGATTTCCAACGTGTTCATTTGACTGCCATACAGGGTTGTACGGTGATAATCAATCCTGTATGGATTGCCTTGTTCAATCTAGGAGGGCCAGTTAATGAATAAAAGTCTACCAAGGGTGCATCGATTTGCAAATTTGCAATTCCAACCAAGATTTGAATACGGTGATCAAGCCGCAGCAATTCAAGTTTGTGGTGCTGAGGATATGTCGGAACTGGCATCAGGATATGGTCGCCTAACCAATGCGCGGTTTCCATGGACGATAAAATATGACGAAATACTTATCGTGTTAGAGGGTGAACTTACAGTGCATGCTAATGGTAAGTCTTTAACTGCTGGCCCGTTTGATTCAATTTGGCTGCCCAAAGGAACGAGTTTGGAATACGAAGCTGAAAATGCATTAATTGTATATGCCATTCATCCAGCAAATTGGGCTGAGAATGAAAATTGACCGTCTCCCAAACCACGATCTGACTAATGGTTGGACCAATATATTAGAACAGAGGCAGTCTTCGCCTCCTCTCACCACCGACATTCGGGTTGATATGTTGGTGATTGGTGCCGGAGCCGCTGGATTGGCTGCTGCTCGTAGAGCCGCCGAAATACACCCCAACAGGACAGTTGCTCTTGTTGAAGCGGGAAGGTTAGGTGATGGCGCATCAGCGCGCAACTCTGGCTTTGTTATTGATTTACCGCATAATGTTGGCGCAGATCTAGATGATCTGGATACATTGAAACGGTCCTTGCGTTTGGCCAGAGC
>CALGTJ010000293.1 GCA_937901435.1 uncultured Rhodobacter sp.
CTTTGGGTCGTTGGACCGCTTGTCCTTGCAAAATGCTGCCGACGCGATTGGCCAACTTACTGAAAAAGGATCACAGATATGACTGTTTACGCACTCAACGGCCTGGGCCGGATCGGCAAATTGGCCTTGAAGCCGCTGCTGGAACGGGGGGTAAAAATAGCATGGATCAATGACGCGGTGGGTGATCCCGAGATGCATGCCCATCTGTTTGAGTTCGACACGGTCCACGGCCGCTGGAAGGCCAATTTCGCCCATGATGAGGGTAGCGTGACAATTGACGGCCAGCGTCTGCCGTTCATTGGTACCCGCGACATCGCCGCGCTGCCGCTGGAGGGTGTCGATGTGGTGATCGACTGCACTGGTGTCTTCAAGACAGAGGCAAAGCTCGCCCCCTACTTTGACGCAGGCGTGAAGAAGGTGGTTATATCTGCGCCGGTCAAGGACGGTGACGCCGCCAATATCGTATACGGGGTGAATCACGACATCTACGAACCGGACCGCCACCGCATTGTGACCGCAGCAAGTTGCACGACCAATTGCCTTGCGCCAGTTGTAAAGGTCATTCACGAAAACCTGAGGATCAAACATGGTTCTATCACAACGATCCACAATGTGACTAATACACAGACCATTGTGGACCGTCCGGCGAAAGACCTGCGCCGTGCGCGCTCTGCCCTGAATTCCCTGATTCCGACAACCACTGGCAGTGCGACCGCCATCACGTTAATCTATCCGGAACTGACGGGTCGCCTGAACGGTCATGCCGTTCGTGTGCCACTACTTAACGCGTCGCTGACCGATTGCGTCTTCGAGGTCGAGCGGGAGACCACTGCTGAAGAGGTCAATGCCCTGTTCAAGGCCGCAGCCGAGGGGCCGTTGAACGGCATCTTGGGCTATGAAGAACGCCCGCTCGTTTCCAGTGATTACACCAATGATGAAAGATCGAGCATTATCGATGCGCCTTCTACCATGGTGATCAATGGCACGCAGGTGAAGGTCTACGCGTGGTATGACAACGAGATGGGCTATGCGCACCGGCTGGTGGATGTGGCCTGCTTAGTCGGGGACAGTCTGTGACCGAAAACGCCACGCGCCCCGAAGGCCTTTCGGCCTATATCGCGGTCACGGCGGCCTACTGGACGTTCATGCTGACAGACGGTGCATTGCGTATGCTGGTGCTGTTGCACTTTCATACGCTGGGCTTCTCTCCGGTACAGCTGGCCTATCTGTTTGTCCTGTATGAAATCGCGGGCGTCATCACCAATTTGTGCGCAGGCTGGATTGCCGCGCGGTTCGGCCTGACGTCGACGCTGTATGCGGGGCTAGGGTTGCAAGTGCTGGCGCTTCTGGCCTTGGCACAGCTTGATCCGGGTTGGGCGAGTGGCACATCGGTCGCCT
>CALGTJ010000294.1 GCA_937901435.1 uncultured Rhodobacter sp.
AACCAAACCCTCGCCTGAGACGCACACTCTCAAAATGGGGGGTGAGTAATTACGGTTTTCGGTTATTCTCTTTCGGCGTTCATCGACGCATCGGTTGCCAAGGTGCCCTCACGCAGCGCTGTCAGCCTGATCCTGAATAACACGGATTATGGAGACAATATTCTGACGCGGTCCATCAGACTTGATGAGACATCGCTGCCGAAACTCTTTGCCGGGGTCGATAACACCGGTCCCGACGCAGGCGCGCCGATCCGTGTCAGTTTCGAAGAGTACAAAGACGGAAGATTTCTGCCAGTGCTTGCGGCTGCCGTGAACTTCCAGTACCCCTTTGACGACGACAGCGAGTTGAAGAAATTCGAGAGCTGCCTGATAAAGCATTTTGTTCAGGAATAATCGCGGCTCGAACCCTTACTGCGTTTCGCGTTTTACTTGAGGCATCAGGTATCACCTAACGCGCCCAAAATCTATGATTTCAGGCAGCGTTAGGTGGTTCAGGTTAAACTTGAATTGCTTTTGGCCTACATTGCGTCACTCCGGACGCTCCCGAATGGCCCGACTGCCCCACGCCTGTCCTATCCGCCCTTGATCCTTTGCAGCAGATAGATCTCGTTCTCTTCACTGACCTCTTCGGTCAGGCCATAGGCATAGATCTTGCCGTCAATCGAGACGGACACACCCGCCTCGACGGCATCTTCAAGGCCGGGATATTCGGTGACCAAGGCGGTCAGCATCTGGCCCACGTTTGACGCGCGCACCTCGACGGCTTCCTGCCCATCCGCGAACGAGCGCAGGCCGGACCAGAGATGCACTTTCACAAGCGGTTTATACATGAGTAAAGTCGCCCCGGTCTTGCCCCGGGGCCTCCGTTTTCAGATCGCGCAAAGTCACCCGAAAACCGGTACCCACTTTTCGGTTTGCGCTTGGATCATCGCGCAAAGTCACCCGAAAACCGGTACCCACTTTTCGGTTTGCGCTTGGATCATCGCGCAAAGTCACCCGAAAACCGGTACCCACTTTTCGGTTTGCGCTTGGACTACTTCGGCTCCAGTGCCTCAAGGATGCGCGGCGGTGACATGGGCAGTTCTGTCAGGCGCACCCCGACCGCATTGGACACCGCATTGGCAATCGCGGCCAGCGGCGGGCAGATTGACGTCTCGCCCACACCGCGCACGCCGTAGGGGTGGCCGGGGTTGGGCACTTCGACGATCACCGTGTCGATCATCGGCAGGTCAGAGGCCACGGGAATGCGATAGTCCAGAAAGCCCGCGTTTTGCAGACGGCCATCCTCGCCATAGATATATTCCTCGTTCAGCGCCCAGCCAATGCCCTGCGCCGCTCCGCCCTGAAACTGCCCCTCGACGTAGGTCGGGTGGATCGCCTTGCCTGCGTCCTGCACAACGGTGTAGCGCACAACTTTGGTCGATCCGGTTTCCTGATCAACCTCGGCATCGACGATATGCGTGGCAAAGGACACGCCAGCGCCCTCTGGTGTCGCCTCGTAATGGCCCACGATTGGCCCGCCCGTTGCGCCCATGTTCTTGGTCAAAGCCTTCAAAGGCAACGGCTCGAAATCGCCCGCGTTTGGCCCGGATGGCACGGCACAGCCGTCAATCCAGCTTACCGCATCTTCATCGATGCCCCATTTCGCCGCCGCGCGTTTGCACAGCTTGCGGATGGTGTCGCGTGCGGCCTCGATGGTGGCCAGACCCGTCGCATAGGTGACCCGAGAGCCGTGGCTGATCTCGTTATAGCCCAGCGTGGCCGTGTCCGCGATGGTGGTGCGCACGTCATCATAGGCGATGCCCAGTTCCTCGGCCGCCATCATGCACATGGACGCGCGCGACCCTCCGATATCAGGTGTGCCGACCGACAAGGCCGCCGTTCCGTCCTCTGACATGGCCAAGGACACAGCCGTCTCGCCGCCGTGGTTGAACCAGAAACCACAGGACACACCGCGCCCCTGACCCGGTTTCAACGGGGCCGCGTAATGCGGATGATCGCGCGCGGCCTCCAGCGTTTCCACCAGCCCGATGCGGTCCCATTTCGGGCCAAACGAGGCCTTGGTGCCCTCTTTCGAGGCATTCATCAGCCGCACTTCGATGGGATCCAGCCCCAGTTTGTTGCACAGCTCGTCAATGACGGATTCTACCGCAAAGGCCGCCATAGGAGAGCCCGGCGCGCGGTAGGCGGCCTGTTTCGGGCGGTTGGCGATGACGTCATAGCCAATTTGTTTCACGTTTTCCAACGCATAGGGCGCAAAGGCGCACATGGCGGTGAATTCCATAGGCGCGCCCGGAAACGCGCCGCCTTGCAGACGGAACACACCGGACGCTGCGGTGATCTTGCCCGCTTTGGTCATGCCGATCTTGACGTCGATCGAGGTGGACGAGGTCGGCCCGGTCGCGCGAAAACATTCAGAGCGGGTCATCACCAGCTTGACCGGGCGGTTCGATTTCTTGGCCAGCGCCAGCGCGACGGGTTCGATGAACACCGCCGTCTTGCCACCAAATCCACCGCCGATCTCGGACGCCGTCACGCGGATCTGGCTGGTCTCGGTCCCCAGCAGCGCGGCGCAGACCTTGGCCACGTTGAAATGCCCCTGCGTACAGCACCAGACCTCGCCCTTGCCGTCATTGCCAAGCTGGGCCAGACAGGCGTGGGGTTCGATATAGCCCTGATGCGTCGCCTCTGTTCTAAAGCTGTCCTCGACCACCAGATCAGCAGCGGCAAAGCCTGCGTCGACGTCGCCATGCCCGCTTTCGTGATAGCGCGCCACATTGGGGTGCAGGCCCTCGGGAACCGACCCATCCGCCACGTCAGCGCGGATCACAGGCGCGTCCGATGCCATCGCCTTGTCCACATCCGTCACATGCGGCAGAATTTCGTAGTCGACCACAACGGCCTTGGCCGCATCGCGCGCCGCCAGCGCCGAGGTCGCGGCAATGGCCGCCACCGCGTGACCGTCATACAAAGCCGTGTCGCCCGCCATGACGTTTTCGAGGATGTTCCACTCTTCGCCCTCAAGCCCCGTGGCGAAATCGGCGCGGGTGACAATCGCCTTCACGCCCTTCATTCCTTCCGCCTTGGAGGTGTCGATCTTGACGATCTTTGCATGCGCATGGGGCGAGCGGATGATCACCGCGTGCAGCATGCCGGGCGCTGTCACATCCGCGCCGAACTTTGCCTTGCCGGTGACCTTGTCGATGCCATCGGGACGGTTCGGGCGGGTGCCAACGATCTTGAACTCGGGGGTTTTCGTTGCGTCAAAAGCCATCAGGAAGCCTCCCTCATGTCGGCAGCCGTATCCATCACGGCGCGGATGATTTTGTCATAGCCAGTACAGCGGCAGAGGTTCCCTGCCAGCCAATAGCGCACCTCGGTCTCTGTCGGATTGGGGTTCTTTTCCAGCAGGGACTTGGTCGCGACCAGAATGCCCGGCGTGCAGATACCACATTGCAAGGCCGCGTATTCAATGAACTTTTTCTGCAAAGGGTGCAGGTCTTCGTCCGTGGCGATGCCTTCAACGGTGCCTATGTCACGCCCCTCTGCCTCGACGCCCAGCATCAGGCAGGAACAGATCGGACGGCCATCGACAGTCACAGTGCAGGACCCGCAATCGCCCGTGCCGCAGCCCTCTTTTGCCCCGGTCAGGCCAAGGCGGTCGCGCAACACGTCCAGCATGGTTTCACGCGGGTCACAGACGAATTCAACCTCGTCGCCATTCACAGTTGTCGTTACGTGGATCATTGTGCCCCTCCGGCCCGGTCATAGGCAATTTTGGCGGCGCGCTTGGCCAGCACGCCTGCCACATGGGTGCGGAACTTGATCGTGCCGCGCTTGTCGGTGATCGGCTTGCACGCGGCCTCTGCCGCCTTGCCCAGCGCGTCCAGTGCCGCCTCGTCCAGCGTCGAGCCAACCAGCGCGGCCGCCGCATCCGCCACCAGCAGCGCGGTGGGCGCAACCGCCCCCAAAGCCACACGCGCCGCAGTGATCGTGTCGCCGTCGCGGGTCAGACAAACCGCACAGCCCACCACAGCGATGTCCATCTCTGTACGTGGAATAAAGCGCAAATACGCATCGCCCGTGTTTGCACCAGAGGCAGGCAGATTGACGCCCGTCACCACTTCGCCCTTTGTCAGCGAGGTCTTGCCGGGGCTGACCGGGATATCCTCGACCGCGATCTCGCGCGTGCCTTTCGGCCCAACAACCGACACGCTCGCCCCCGCCGCCATCATCGCAGGCACGCTATCTGCCGCAGGCGAGCCATTGCACAGGTTGCCAGCTAGGGTACAGCGTCCCTGCACCTGCGTCGAGCCGATCAGATCCGCCGCTTCGACCACACCGGGCCAGGCCGCGCTCAGTCCCGCATGTTCATGCATCGCCGCACTGGAAACCGCAGGCCCGATATGCCACGACCCATCTGCGTTCTGCATGATGGCATCCGCACCCACGATCCGTTTGATGTCGATCAGATCATCCGGCGTCACCATGTCAGAGCGCAGCTGCACCAGCACATCCGTGCCACCCGCCAAAAAGCGTGTCACGCCCGTCGCACTGGCCGCGATTGCCGCTGCATCCTCGAAATTCTCAGGGGTATGATAGCGCATATGTCCTCCGCCATTTGGCAAAGCAGTCAAAGCTGGTCTTTGCATTCCTGTATGGGGCCTATGGTTGACAAAATACCCAAGCCCGCACAACCCCGAAACGCTTTATTCCATGGATCGGCGGGGGATCGGCGGGACGATCCGGGGGCGACGCCGCTGAACCCTTGCAGTTTGCCATGACCGACGTGACAGAAATGATATGCGCAATCTCAGAGATTCCCATGTCAACCACGCAACAGCCTGATATACCACCTCCAAATCGGATCACAGGCGGGGCGAGCACATGAAGTGGCAGGACAAGACAGAGACCGCGCTGCGGATCGCCAAAGACGCAGGCGCACTGGCGTTGGACTATTTCCACAAGCTTGACACGCTGCGCATCGACCAAAAGGGCCATCAGGACTTTGTGACAGAGGCCGACCGCACCGTCGAACTGACCATGCGTGCCGCCCTCGGCGCCGCCTTTCCCGAGGATACCATCGTGGGCGAAGAACACGCGCCCCACCCCGGCACATCCGGGTTCACATGGGTGATAGACCCCATCGACGGCACCGCAAATTTCATCAATGCCATCCCGCTGTGGTGCGTCATCCTTGCCGGTGTTTATAAGGGCAAGACACGGATTGGCATCATCTATGACCCAGTCCATGATGAGGCGTTCGTCGCCACCCGCGGTGGAGGTGCAACACTGAATGGTGCGCCAATGCAGGTGGCCAAGGGCAAAGGCATCGGCGAGGGCACCATCGGAATCGGCTCCAACGGGCGGAAACGGCCCGAAAGTTTCATGCGCGCCGTGCAGGGGCTGACCGCCGAGGGCGGCGTTATGGTGCGCAACGCCTCGGGTGGGCTCTCGCTTGCCTATACGGCCGCCGGGCGGTTTCTGGGCTATATCGAGGACCACATGAACGCATGGGACTGCCTTGCAGGCCAGCTTTTGATCCAAGAGGCAGGCGGGCGCATCGAAGAGCAGGACGCAGATGACATGATCGCTGTCGGCGGGCGTGTGGTGGTCGGCGCGCCTGAGGTCTTTGACGATCTGCTGCGCATTGCCAAGGCCGCCTTTCCCTCTTGACGGCGGCCCGACAGATTGCTCTGACTTGCGGCCATGACAAAACTGAAATCCATCGAATCCTTTTGCACGCCGGACGTCGGTTTCGTCGGTGTGACCGCAGAGGATGGCGCGATCGGTTGGGGCCAGGTCTCGACCTACCACTCTGATATCACGGCACAAGTCCTGCACCGTCAGGTTGCGCCATGGGTCTTGGGGCGCGACACCACAGACCTTGATGACCTTCTGGATCTGGTGACAGAACGCGAACATAAGTTCCCCGGCTCATACCTGCGCCGCGCGATAGCGGGACTTGATACCGCGATCTGGGATATGCGCGGACGCCGCGCAGGCAAACCGGTGGCCGAATTGCTGGGCGGCAGCGCGGGCCCGATCCGCGCCTACGCCAGTTCGATGAAGCGGGACATCACCCCAAGGCAAGAGGCAGACCGCCTCAAACGCCTCGCCGAGACCCAAGGCTTCACCGCCTTCAAGGTCCGCGCCGGGGCAGAGGTCGGGCGCAACCAAGACGAATGGCCCGGCCGCACAGAGGAAATCATCCCCACCATGCGCCGCGCCCTGCCCGAGGCAGAGCTGCTGATCGACGCCAATAGCTGCTACTCGCCCGACCGTGCGATCGAGGTCGGTCATATGCTGCAAGATCATGGGTTTACCCATTACGAGGAACCCTGCCCCTAT
>CALGTJ010000295.1 GCA_937901435.1 uncultured Rhodobacter sp.
TTATCAACATCTTCCTTGGTTCACCCGCGATCCACTTTGCGGTGTCCGTGCTGGGTGTGCTGATCTTCGCCGGTCTGACCGCCTATGACACGCAACGCCTGAAGACCGAATACATCGCGCACGCACAGTCGATGGATCAGGAATGGCTGACCAAATCTGCGATCATGGGCGCGCTTAGCCTCTACCTGAACTTTATCAACCTGTTCATGTTCCTGCTGCAATTCCTCGGCAACCGCGAGTAATAACAGCGACGGTTTGACCACCAAGGGCCGGGAATTTCCGGCCCTTTTCTTTTGCGCCTATTCTGTTTCAAGCCGTGCGATCAACGCTGGCAGGTCCGCCACCGTATCAATCACATAATCCGCACCGGCCGCCTTCAGCCTCGCAACCGCAGGCTGACGCAGCACGTCAATCTCGGCCGCGCTCATCGCGGCTAGTTCTGCCACCGTCTTGCCCACGTAATTGCCCGACAAAGACAGCCCCACCGTCACACAGCCCGCCGCCACGCCCTCGGCAATGCCCGGATCCGTGTCATCCACCTTGATCACGGCCTGCGGCGGATAGGCCACCAGATCGATAAAGCATTTATACATCCCCAAAGTACCGGGGCGCTGTTCTACCAGATCGTCAGAGCACACCAGATTATCCGGCACATACCCCTGTGCGGCGGCCACCGGCAGCACATTTTCCATGATAGAGCGGGTGTATCCGGTGGTAGAGCCGATCTTGATCCCCTGCCCCCGCAGCCAGTCAACGCAATCCTTGGCACCGGGAATAAGGTCGGCGTAATCGGCCGCGACCTTTTCATTCATCGGCACAAACACCGCGTAAACGCGATCCACATCAGCATCACTGGGCAAGGCCCCGTACTTCGCCTGCCAGCGTGCGCCGACCTCGGGCATATCCATCATCGTGCGGATGTGATCCCACTTTGCCGCCCCCATTGGCGCGCGCGCCTCGTCGATGGAGACCTCTATGCCGAACTCTGCAAAGGCCCGCACAAACACACCCATCGGCGCGAAAGAGCCGAAATCGACCATCGTGCCCGCCCAGTCAAATACCACCGCCTTGAATTTACTCATGCCTTTGCCCTTTCAGAATCACCTTACCCTCGGAATGGTATCACTGATTTCGGGACAAACCCCATCAAACACCACCATAAGTCCCGCGGCATCCATGCCGCCAACAATAAAACACCGGGGCGCAACTTTATCGCTATCGCATCCAAGGCGGCACACTCTATCGCCTGATAAATCGGCACGGCGGTGCGGGTAGCATCGCAGGTCATTCTCGTGACCCGCACGCCCACCAAAGCCCCGGCCACCTCTCGGCCACCTCGGCCACAAAACAGGTGCCACCTGAAATCAACGCGGGCGGGGCCGTTGTTATCAAAGACAAGGCCGTGACCCGCACAGAGGGCGGACAATCCGCCGCTCACAGTTTGCAAGATAACCCTCCGCAGAGGCGATGCAGCGCGCCCAAATCGGCCCTTGCCGCCACCCGATCACTAGGCCCATCCCTCCGGACACGAAAAAAGGCCACACCCTGCGGTGCGGCCCATCGATCTACAGACGAAAGATCAGATCTTACTTGATCTTGCCTTCTTTGTATTCGACATGCTTACGCACCACCGGGTCATATTTCTTTACGACCATCTTTTCGGTCATGGTGCGGGCGTTCTTTTTGGTCACATAAAAGTGGCCAGTGTCGGCGGTCGAGTTCAGCCGGATCTTGATCGTGGTCGGTTTGGCCATCTTGGTGCTCCATCGTTCAGGCAAGCTAACGCCAGCCCGGAAATCCTTGAAGCCTGCGTTTTACCCATGCAGCCGCGACAGTCAACCTTTAACACTAAAAACGACGTCGGAATCTTTTCACAGTCCCTCGAAACGCGCGCCCAATCCCACCTCAGCCACATAAACCAGTCCCTCCATGCTGCGTCGCCCTTCAATTTGCGAAAAATCGGAGCGCGGTCGCGCTCTTTTTGGTCACCGCCTCTTTTGAGAACGGGCGTTTCGGGAAAAATTGCGCGGATGGCCTGTAAGCCGGATTCTGTCCCGGGTTGCCCCGGTGACGGCCATTCCTCTGCCACGCCGGTTGCCCGACGCATCTAGCTACCAACCCGGACCTCTGGGCCAAAGCCACCCCGAGGCAAGCCTCGCGAGGTCCCTATTTGGCATTGCTCCCGGTGGGGCTTGCCATGCCGGTCCGGTTGCCCGTCCCGCGGTGGGCTCTTACCCCACCGTTTCATCCTTACCCTGCATGCAGGGTGGTTTGTTTTCTGTGGCGCTTTCCCTAGGGTTACCCCCGCCGGGCGTTACCCGGCACCGTTGCCTTGTGGAGTCCGGACTTTCCTCTCGCCGCAGGTTCCCCTACCGCAAGCGACCGCCCGGCCATCCGCGCAAGGCTGCGCTTAGGTGGTCAGAGGTCGCTGGTCAACGGGAAAGCACAGGAAAACGCCGCGCAAGATTAGAGATCATACGCAAATCCTCTGCCTCCAGCGGCCCTTGGGCAAAGGGGCGAAACCGGAGCCGAAAGGCGCGCAGCAGGTCCGCGTCGGTGGCCTTGTCAGAAAACCCGAATATGGTGGCCGCCTCGCGAAAACACGCAAGCTGCAAAGCATCACTCTCATCCGGCCAGATCGACAGCCCCTGCACCGCCAGACGCCGCCAGTCAAACCGCGTTCCGGGATCAATTTTGCGGTCCGGGGCCAGATCGGAATGGGCAATCACCCGTTCGGGGCGAATCGCCCAGCGCGCCATGATCCCCGCGAGCAGCCCCTCTAACGCGGCCATCTGCGGCTCTGGAAAGGGGCGCGCGCCGGTGTTGTCCAACTCGATCCCGATCGAGCGAGAGTTCACATCCGTCACAGCCCCCCAAGCCCCGGCCCCCGCGTGCCAGGCCCGCATCTCTTCCTCGACATGTTGAAAAACCTCGCCATCCCGCGCAATCAGGTAATGAGAGGACACCTCACACTCCGGATCACACAAGCGCTGCGCGGCGGCAGTCGCGCTTTGCATCGCCGTATAGTGGATCACGACGATATCGGGCAAAACGCCCAACCGACGCTGGCCAAAGTTTGGCGAGGGATGCGGCGTGATCTGCAATCAGGACCGCAGTTTGCGGAACGGGGTCGGATCCCAGCCACAGGCGTAGCCATCGCCATCCGGGTCCAGCCCAGAGCGATCCCGTTCTGGCCCTCCGGCCCCCAGAAAGGCCTCTTGGGCCGAATCATCAGAATTGTAGCGATCGCAATTGCGCTGAAACTTCGCCGTGCTCAGCAGGCTGCGCCGGTAGACCTTTTGTCCAACCGGCGTGTTGGTGGACAGGGCATAGGCCACGATATTGGGTCCATCCGCCGGACGCGTGGGCACCGCCGTCGGCTCGATCACCTGATAGGCCGCGCGTTGCCGGGCCAGACGCTCCTTGTCGCTTTCAATGCTTTGGCGATTGGCGACCGCGTCAAAATCCTGCTCATCCGAGATCCGTGTGTGGTTCGGGTTCACCGCCGCAACCGCTGGCCCCCCATCCGCAGGCAAAGGTGCCCCCGCAATTGGCCCGGAAGTCACCGGAGCCGGGTTCAGAGCGGCCCCAGACGCCGGAGCAGCTGTGCGGCGACCGGTCAATTCCGCGTCCCGCGCAGAGCGGTAACTGTTGTAGTCGCCATAGCCATCAAAGCCCACGCCCTTACCAGCGCCGGAATCCGGAACCGCCGGAGAGCATGCCGCAAGCGTCAATGCGCTCAGCACCAATAACGAGTATCTCATTGTCTTATATGTCCTGCCCGGGTCATTTCCTGATGTTTTACCACCATTTCGCCGGTTTGGAAACAAAGCCGGCGGCTTTCTCAAGGGCGTAGGCAGAATTTAGCAAATCGCCCTCTTCCCATGGCCGCCCGATCAGTTGCAACCCCAGCGGCAGGCCTTGGCTGTCCAGCCCCGTGGGCACGGCGATCCCCGGCAATCCCGCGAGGTTCACGGTCACGGTAAAGACGTCGTTCAGGTACATTTGCACCGGATCTGCATCCGCCATCTCGCCCAGACCAAAGGCTGCCGAAGGGGTCGCAGGCGTCAGGATCGCGTCGATGCCTTGGGCAAAGACCTCGTCAAAGTCGCGCTTGATCAACGCGCGCACACGCCGCGCGCGATTGTAATAAGCGTCATAAAACCCGGCACTTAGCACGTAGGTGCCGATCATCACCCGGCGCTGCACTTCGGGACCGAACCCTTCGGCGCGGGTCTTTTCGTACATTTCGGTGATGCCATCGCCCTGTGCCAGTTTCGCGCGGTGGCCAAAGCGCACGCCATCATAGCGCGCAAGGTTCGAAGAGGCCTCGGCGGGCGCGATCACGTAATAGGCAGGCAGCGCGTATTTCGTGTGCGGCAGGGAAATATCGACAATTTCAGCCCCCGCATCACGCATCATTTCCGCGCCTTGTTGCCAGAGCGTTTCGATCTCGTCGGGCATGCCGTCCATGCGATATTCTTTTGGGATGCCGATCTTTTTACCACGAATATCCCCGGTCAGCGCCGCCTCGAAATCGGGCACCGCCAGAGCCGCGCTTGTGCTGTCCAGCGGGTCGTGCCCCGCCATCGCGCCCAGCATGATCGCCGCATCGCGCACCGTTTTCGTCATCGGCCCCGCCTGATCCAGCGAACTGGCAAAGGCCACAACGCCCCAGCGCGAACAGCGCCCATAGGTCGGCTTGAGGCCAGTTATCCCAACAAAAGCAGCCGGTTGACGGATCGACCCCCCCGTATCGGTACCCGTCGCCGCAAGGCACAGATCAGCGGCCACAGCACTTGCCGACCCACCAGAAGAGCCGCCCGGCGTCAGGTTCGCGGGGTCATTGCCGCGCCGCCAAGGGTTGACCGCATTGCCATAAACCGAGGTCTCGTTGGACGAGCCCATCGCGAATTCATCCATGTTCAGCTTGCCCAGCATGACCGAACCCGCATCGATCAGCTTTTGGGTGATCGTGGATTCGTACTCCGGCTTGAAGCCTTGCAAAATCCGGCTTGCCGCCTGACTGTCAACACCTTTGGTGCAGAACAAGTCCTTGATCCCCAAGGGAATCCCGCACATATCCGGGGCATCGCCCGCCTTTAGCCGCGCATCCGCCGCACCCGCGCGCTCCAGCGCGATCTCGGGCGTTTTATGGACAAAGGCGTTCAGCGCATCGGCCTTTTCGATCTGATCGAGGCAGGCCTGCGTGATTTCGCGCGATGTCACATCCCCTTTGCGCAAACGGTCGCGGGCCTCGGCGATGGTCAGTTTGGACAGTTCAGACATTATTCAACCACCTTGGGCACTGCAAAAAATCCCTCGCGCGCGTCGGGCGCATTGGCCAGAACGGCGGCCTGCTGGTTGCCATCCGTCACCACATCCTGTCTGCGTACCAACCGCATGGGCGTCACCGAGGTCATCGGCTCGACACCCTCCACATCGACCTCGTTCAACTGCTCGATAAAGCCAAGGATATCGTTGAATTCCTGTGCCAGCGCAGGCAGCGCGTCCGGGTCGACCTTGATGCGAGCGAGTTTTGCCACATGGGCGGCGGTCTTGATATCAATCGACATGAGGGGCCTCATTTAAAGGGTCGCGTTGCGTTTAGCGCTCTGCCCGCCCGCCTGCAAGCCTGCCTGCAGATCACGAGGGACGCTTTGCCAGCCGATGACGACGATACACCTCGATCATCCAGCCCAGCATCACCGCGTTCAGGATGTGCCACAGGAAATGCGTGCCCAGCGGGATGCTGTCACAAAGCAACTCATCGGTGCTGCGCGCAATCAGTGACACGACCAAGATCCCCGCTCCAATTGCCAAACCGCGTGATGTCTGTTTTGCACGATTTCGCAGGGCGAACGCGTAGAGGCCGATCAGCAAGGGAACTGGCCAGTACTGACCGGAAATTGCAAACAACGGCAGTTGGTTGAAGGCCACAGTTGCCAGATAGCTGTAAGGGAAATAAAGCGCCGTGGCCCCGATTGCATAAATCCAACTTAAGTTCCAAAAGTGCAAGTTGGCCGCGAACACATAGATCAGGATGAACAGCGCAATGGGGGCCACATCCAGCACCGCCGCCCAGATCATCGCATGGGTGTGGAACAGAAACGACCCCACACCGATCACCGCCAACAGCGCGATCATCCCCCCAGCCAGCGGCAAATCCGCCCCGCGACAGCGCCGCCACATCACAAAGGCCGCGATCAAAAAAGCCGCATTGGTCAGGGCATTGACCGGCTCTGACCAATAGGACGCATCCGTGCGTTCGCAATAGGCGTCAACAATCGTAAACCAACCCACGTGACAGCGCCCCCTTACCTGCTATCCTTGCCCCAAGCATGACATAGGAGACGCGCAATGAAAATCATCTGGCTGGGTCACGGATCGTTCCGCATCGAGATCGAGGATCAGGTTCTGCTGATCGACCCTTGGTTGACCGGCAACCCGGTTCTGCCCGCTGACGACCACGAGCGCGCAGTGGCCGGTGGCACCCATCTGGTGCTGACCCATGCGCATTTTGACCATATCGCGGATATGCAGCCCCTGTCGTGCAAGCTGGGGATTCCCGTCGTCGGGCAATACGACATGATGAGCCATTGGGCCGACAACGAGGGCATAGAGACTATAGGCTTTAACAAGGGCGGCACGGTGATGCTGGGCAAGGTGGCCCTGTCCATGGTGCCTGCCTCGCACAGCTCTTCTATCGGCTCAGCGGACGGACCCAAGGCGGCAGGCAGCGAGGTCGGCTATATGATCCGCGGCGAGGGCCATACGATCTATATATCCGGTGATACCGCGATCATGGCGGATATGGACTGGATGGGCGAGTATTACAAACCTGACATCGGCATCCTGTCGGCAGGCGGGCATTTCACCATGGACATGGCCGGGGCCGCCTATGCAGCCAAGCGGTACTTTGACTTCAAAACCGTGATCCCCTGCCACTACCGCACCTTCCCCCTGCTGGAACAAAACGCCGACGTGCTGGCCGCTGGCCTGCCCGATGTGAACGTCATCGAACCAGAGGTGATGCAGGCGATAGAGATTTAGATCCGATCACGGATCGCCGTCACACCCCACCAAATCCCGTAGAAAATCGTCGCGACACTGAAATACGCAACCACCATTCTCAACGCGTTAATCGGGATGACACCATTGGTCAGATCATACACGAAACCGCTGCCCGAGTATTCGCCAAGCCCCAAAATCACAAACGCAGCGATGGCACCGCTTATGACTTTGCCAAAGCGAAACTTTTGGATGCCCATGAAAGGCAAACCCCAGTAAACCATCAAAGGAAGAAGGAAAGCGTAGGAAGACACCGGGCTAAGCGCACTCCACGCAATGACTGTAAGCGGTGGTGTCTCGAAACTGGTAGAAATTCTCTGGCGGCGTCTCCGAGCATGT
>CALGTJ010000296.1 GCA_937901435.1 uncultured Rhodobacter sp.
ACCGCGAGGGGCATTTTGGCCCTGCCGATATCCGCGATCACATCACTTTGCTTAGCGATTCCGTCAGCCCATGGAAGCTTTTTGAAGGCGCGACGGCCGTCTATACGGTCAGTTCCGGCCTTGGGTTCGAGGCGATCTATGCCGGTCACAAGCCGCGCGTGTTCGGCCAGCCGTTCTATGGCGGATGGGGCCTTACCCAAGATGAAAACCCCGTTGCCCGACGCGAGCGCCGATTGACCCGCGCGCAGTTATTTGCCGGGGCCATGGTGCTTTATCCGACATGGTACGACCCCTATCACGACCAGCTCTGCCCGTTGGAAGATGCGATCGCAACGCTTGAGGCACAGGCCAGAGCATGGCGCGCCGATCGTCAGGGCTATGTGGCAAGTGGAATGCGCCTGTGGAAACGCAACCCCCTGCAACAGGTCTTTGGCCAACAGAAAAAGCTGCGTTTTCAGGATGATCCACCGCGCGCCATAGCTTTGGCACAGAAGGAAAAGCGCAAAGTAATGGTATGGGCGGGTAAGGAAACCCCAGATTTTTTGCAAAACACCGTTCCCGTGGTGCGCATCGAGGATGGGTTTCTTCGGTCTCGTGGGCTGGGCGCCGACTTGATCCCCCCGCTTTCACTGGTCAGCGATGACCTTGGCATTTACTACGATCCAACCCGACCCAGCCGGTTGGAAGATTTGATTGCAACCGCTGCAGCCATGCCGATCACCCGGTTGCGCCGCGCAGAGAAATTGCTGGCGAGTCTCACCAAGGCGCGCCTGTCGAAATACAATCTGGCAAAACAAAACGCTATGGATCTGCCCGAGGGACACCGCATTCTGGTCCCCGGACAGGTAGAGGACGACGCCTCGATCCGGAAAGGGTGCGACGGCGTGGCTAGGAATTCCACCCTCCTTCTGGCCGTACGCGCTGCCAATCCAGACGCCGTAATCCTTTATAAACCACATCCCGATGTCGAAGCAGGGTTGCGTCTTGGTACGCTGGACGCGGCAGCCACTGCAGTTGCGGATCGTGTTCTGCAACAGTGCGACCCGATTGCCCTGATCGAACAATGCGACGAGGTCTGGACGATGACTTCGCTTCTTGGGTTCGAGGCGCTCATTCGCGGCAAGCCCGTCACCTGTCTTGGCGCGCCCTTTTACGCCGGTTGGGGGCTGACGCAGGATCTGGGACCCACGCCGTCCCGTCGTCAGGTGCGCCCAAGCCTGATGGCTCTCGTCCATGCCGTACTGATCGAATATCCGCGTTATTTTGATCCGCTGACCAAACAACCTTGCCCGCCTGAGGTGGTGGTCAATCGCCTTGCGACGGGCCGCGTTCCAGCGCCAAATGCTGCAAACAGGGCTTTGGCCAAATTGCAGGGCATGCTGGCAAGTTATTCCTGGCTTTGGCGCTAGAAGTTGAGATCGCTCTCTGCGCGGTACCAGCGATGCATCACATCTGCGCCAATTTGTTGCGTATTTCGCAACCGGAACCGCGGCGCGGCTGAAAGGCTGTCGATCCCCATAGCTCCCAGCGCAGGTCGCCCCTCGACCCCTAGGGCAAGTCCGGCTGAGAAGACAACCAAGTCATCCACCAGATCCGCAGCCAACAGCGAAGCTGCCAAGGCGCCGCCGCCCTCGCAAAAGATCCGGGTCAGCCCCAGACCACCTATCGCCTGCAAGGCTGCCGCAGGATCGATTTGACGCGACCGATCAGAACTAACCGGGATCAGCCGGGCCCCAAGCCCTGCCCAGACATCACAAAGCCCTTTGTCTGCATCCTTGCCATGGCAGATCCAGACCGGCACATCGCGCGCCGTTGACGCCAGTTTCCCGGAAAGCGGCAGATCCAAACGCCGCGACCAGACCAGTCGCACAGGCTGAAAGGACGCGCCCAACCCGCGCACTGTCAACGATGGGTCATCTGCGCGCGCAGTCCCACCACCGACCAACACAGCGTCATGCCGCGCCCGCATCACATGCACCGCACGTCGCGCCTCTGGCCCCGTGATCCATTGGCTCTCGCCCGTTGCCGTCGCGATGCGTCCATCAAGACTAGTGGCAAGTTTCAAGGTCACCATGGGACGCCCCTGCGCGATGCGACGCAAGAACCCCTGTTGTTGATCCATAGCAAGAGGCCGTAAAAATTCGGTTACGATCTCTATCCCGGCATCACGAAGGTTGGAAATTCCTCGACCATCCACGCGCGGATCAGGGTCCGTCAGGGCAATAACCACCCGCGCCACCCCCGCAGCCATCAACGCATCCGCGCAGGGCGGCGTCTGGCCGTGATGAGAGCAGGGCTCGAGCGTCACATAAGCCGTCGATCCGTGCGCCGCTTCACCAGCTTGGGCAAGTGCCATTGTTTCCGCGTGGGGTCTGCCGCCTGGTTGCGTCCAGCCTCGACCGATGATGCGCGAGCCCCGAACGATCACGCAACCCACCGCCGGGTTCGGCCAAACGCGACCCAGCCCTCGCTCTGCAAGGGCAAAAGCCAGTTTCATAAAACGGTGGTCGGCGCTGCTCACTCTTCCGGGGCGATGTGCGGACGCAATTCGCTTACGAAATCTTCAAAATCGTCTGCCGCTTGGAAGTTCTTGTAAACGCTTGCAAATCGCACGTAGGCGACGGTGTCGATCCGGGCAAGGCTCTCCATCACGATCTCGCCGATGGTCTTGGATGGAATATCCGTCTCGCCCATGCTCTCCAAACGGCGCACGATCCCGCTTATCATTTGATCCATCCGCTCTGGATCAATCGGACGCTTTTGCAGGGCGATGCGGATCGACCGTTCCAGCTTGTCCCGGTCAAAATCTTCGCGTTTGCCGCTGGACTTGATCACCACAAGGTCGCGCAATTGAACGCGCTCATATGTGGTAAAGCGGCCTCCGCACGCGGGGCAAAACCGACGGCGTCGGATTGCCACATGATCCTCGGCGGGCCGGGAATCCTTTACCTGAGTGTCGATATTGCCGCAAAAAGGACAGCGCATGGCCTCTCCCTGAGTCGTAAGAGCCTATAATCCACATCGCTTTTAGGCGACACGCGACACATTGGGTAGAGGGGAATTCACGCCACAGGATATAGAGGGATTGGGGCAACAGCTTTGAGAATGGGCGCGTCGTAAGACCCAAAATGGGCAGGACCCTTTTGGTGACACGCCTGATCGCGATGTTTGAAAAGGAAAAGCCTTGGCGCGGTTAATCCATCAAGATTTGACGTTGAAATATGGCTCGCTTGTCGACTTAAATTGGCAGAAAAACACAAAATTAATGACCCCCACATATCCTGTGGGAGTCATCAAATACATTCACCGGCCTCAGCCTTATTGATCCAAAAAGCTGCGCAGTTTGCGCGACCGGCTGGGGTGCTTGAGCTTGCGCAAGGCTTTCGCTTCGATCTGCCGGATGCGCTCTCTGGTCACGCTGAACTGTTGGCCGACTTCTTCGAGGGTGTGATCCGTGTTCATGCCAATGCCGAAACGCATCCGCAGCACACGTTCTTCACGAGGCGTCAGAGAGGCCAGAACCCGCGTTGTCGTCTCTTTCAGGTTTTCCTGAATAGCACTATCCAACGGCAAAATCGCGTTCTTGTCTTCGATGAAGTCGCCAAGCTGGCTGTCTTCTTCGTCGCCAATCGGGGTTTCCAAAGAAATCGGTTCCTTGGCGATTTTCATCACCTTGCGAACCTTTTCCAGCGGCATCTGCAGCTTTTCTGCCAGTTCCTCTGGGGTTGGTTCGCGGCCGATTTCGTGCAGCATCTGTCGACCGGTGCGCACCAGCTTGTTGATCGTCTCGATCATATGAACCGGAATACGGATCGTGCGTGCCTGATCCGCGATAGAACGCGTAATCGCCTGACGAATCCACCATGTCGCATAGGTCGAAAATTTATAGCCCCGGCGATACTCGAATTTATCGACGGCCTTCATAAGGCCAATATTGCCTTCTTGAATAAGATCAAGGAATTGCAGGCCGCGGTTCGTGTATTTCTTGGCAATGGAAATCACCAGACGCAGGTTCGCCTCGACCATTTCCTTTTTGGCCTGACGCGCCTCTTTTTCGCCCTTCTGGACCTGCTGCACGATACGGCGGAATTCAGAGATATCAACGCCAACATATTGACCGACCTGTGCCATTTCAGAGCGCAGATCTTCAATTTTTCCCATGGAGCGTTCGATCAACGCCTGCCAGCCCCGCCCCGCCTTCTCGCCCATCCGTTCAAGCCAGTTGGGGTCAAGCTCGTGGCCCTTGTATTCGTCAATGAACTCGCGGCGGTTGATACGCGCTTGATCCGCCAGTTTCACCATATTCGAATCAATGACCATGATCCGGCGGTTGATGCCGTAAAGCTGGTCAATCAGCGCCTCGATCCGGTTGTTATGCAGGTGAAGTTCGTTCACCAACACCACGATCTCCGAGCGAAGCTTTTGATATTTCTCTTCTTCTGCCGAAGAAAACGACCCGTCCTCATTCAGCGTCGCCGACATCCGCAGGTCTTGCATTTCCGCCAGAAACGAAAAGTCATCTGCGATACGATCCAGAATTTCGAGCACACGAGGCTTTAGAGCGGCCTCCATCGCGGCAAGCGACATATTGGCCTGCTCGTCTTCGTCATCGTCGTCGTCAACCTGAATCGGGTTGCCATCTGCGTCCAGTTCTTGCGTCGCTTCCTTCTTGGGCGCGGTGGCGGCGGCGCCAACGTTCAGCGTATCCACAACAGGTTCTGCCGCGCCTTCGCCATCTTCGTCCATCGTGCGGCCAAAGGTGGTTTCAAGATCGATCACATCGCGCAACAGAATGTCTTCGCTCAATAGTTCATCGCGCCAGATGGTAATCGCCTGAAAAGTCAGCGGGCTTTCGCAGAGGCCCGCAATCATCGTGTTGCGACCGGCCTCAATGCGTTTCGCAATCGCGATCTCGCCCTCGCGCGACAGCAACTCAACACTGCCCATCTCGCGCAGGTACATCCGAACCGGATCGTCGGTACGGTCCAGCTTTTCGGTTTCGCTGGCGGAAACCGCAATCTCGCGAGACGTGGATGCCGTCACCAGATCGGTTGCGCCTTTTTCCTCTTCCTCGGCTTCTTCTTCTTCGATGATGTTGATGCCCATTTCAGAGAGCATCGACATAACATCTTCGATTTGTTCGGAATTCACCTGTTCCGGCGGCAGAACCGTGTTCAGCTGATCATAGGTGATATATCCGCGCTCTCGCGCTTCGGCGATCATTTTCTTGACGGCAGTCTGGCTCATGTCCAGCATGACTTCGCCGTCCTGATCGTCTTGCTTGCGGTCGTCATTATCTTTGGCGGCCATGCGGCGCTCCTATGTCTTGCGCGGGGTGATTCGCCTAGTAGCGAATCACATAGCGCGAATCAGCGATTCGCACATGGTTTAACCGTAAATCTTAAGAGGTTCCTTAGCAAACCGTGTCACAAAGGTCAGTTCCGGGTCTTGGCATAGTTAATCCCCTTTAGAAGAGCGTCAAAAGCACTGCGCTCGTCACGTTTGATTTTAGCCCCGCTTGGCGCCGTGTCATATTCGGTTTTATCCTCTGTCTGGCCGCTTTCGGCGCGGTGTCTGGCCTGGGCGGCCTGATCGAGACGCCAGGTCAGCCCCTCATCCGCCAAATGCACAATGTCTTCGACAGCCTCGCCAATTTCGCGCTCGGCGCCACGTTTGGCCGCCAGTTTGGCGAGTTCTTCGCCGACACAGGTCATCGCAAGGTCGAAATCACCGGGATTGCGCAGCGCCGGTATGATAGCGATGTGGCTTTGAGACATGATTTTTTCAAGAGGCGCTAGGCCAGTCTCTGCGATAATTTTTTCCCTGATCTTTGCAGGATCCGTGTCCGCGTGGCGCAATAAGGCGGCCCGTAACCTGCGATGGTCGTCAGAGCTACAGTCCATATCCTCTAATTTGGTTTCGAAATGCTGAATCAATTCAGGTTGCGAGATCAAAACCGCCAGAATTACCGCTTCACGCAGGGAATCCTCATTCTCTGCCTGCGCCGTCGCGAGGTTCGATTGGCGCGTGCCGGGCATCGGGCCAAGGGGCATTTTGGACCAACTCCCATAGCCACCCGCCGCACCTCGACCAGGCTTGGCACTTCGTTTCGGGGCAAACAGAGCCCATCGTAACTGTTTGATTTCCTGCCCATAATGGGACCGCAGGCTTGGATCTGTGATCTTCATGATCGCGTCGCGCAACCGCTTGTCCAGCGCCGCTTTGCGTTCGGGGCTGTCAAACACCTGATCTTCTGTCTCGCGTCGCCACAACAATTGCACCAAGGGCTGCGCCTGATCGATCAGTTTTTGCATCGCCTCCACACCGTTGGTGCGGACCACATCATCGGGATCCTTGCCGGTCGGCATCAAACAGAACCGCAGGGATTTGCCCGCCTCCAGCAGTGGCAGCGCAATGTCGATCAACCGCATGGCCGCACGCAAACCGGCTGTGTCGCCATCCAGCGCAATGATCGGTTCGGGCGCAATCCGCCATAGCAATTGCAACTGGTTTTCGGTGATCGCCGTCCCCAAGGGCGCGACAGTCGCACTGAATCCGGCCTCTGAC
>CALGTJ010000297.1 GCA_937901435.1 uncultured Rhodobacter sp.
ATGAAATGCAGGTGCATACAGGCCGTGATGTTGCGCGGGTCTTCCATCATATGGGTCAGGAAATCACGAAACAGCGTGTTGTACATCTGGTCGATATCCGCATCCCGCTGGCGCACCTGTTCGGCCAGTTCCGCGTCCCGCTGAATATAGGCGTCCAGCGCGTCCTTGAGCATCAGCCCCACGTCACGCGCCATGCGGCGGATGCCGTGGCTGGCGCCCTCTACCGTGGGCATTTGCACCAGCGCGGTGGTGCGCTTGGCAAGGTTCTTGGTGTAATCGCCACAGCGTTCCAGATTGGCCGAGATTTTCATCACGGACAGCACGGTGCGCAGGTCGCTGGCGATTGGCGCACGCAGCGCAAGGATGCGCGCGACTTCCTGGTTCACCTGCTCTTCGAGCGCGTCGATGGCCTTGTCGGCGTGACGCACCTTGAGCGCCAGTTCCTCGTCGCGTTCCAGCAAGGCCTCGGCGGCGTCGTGGATCGAGGTTTCCACCAGCCCGCCCATCTTCATGATCAGCGCCTGAATGCTTTCGAGGTCGCGGTCAAACGCGGCTGCGATATGTCTGTCTTGCATGTGCTCGATCCTAGCCGATCCGCCCGGAAATATAGCTTTCCGTGCGCGGATCTGTGGGGTTGGTGAAAATCGTGTCCGTGTCGCCAAACTCGACCAGATTGCCGAGGTGGAAAAAGGCGGTGCGCTGGCTGACACGGGCGGCCTGCTGCATCGAGTGGGTAACGATCACGACCGAGAACTGCTGGCGCAGGTCGTCGATCAGATCCTCGACCTGACTTGTGGCGATGGGGTCAAGGGCAGAGCACGGCTCGTCCATCAAAAGCACCTCTGGCGAGGTCGCAATGGCGCGCGCGATGCACAGGCGCTGCTGTTGCCCACCCGAAAGGCCCGTCCCCGGCGCGGTCAGACGGTCCTTGACCTCATTCCAGATCGCGGCCCGTTTCAGCGAGTTCTCCACGATCTCGTCAAGGTCGGTCTTGGATTTCGACAGCCCGTGGATGCGCGGGCCATAGGCGACGTTGTCATAGATCGACTTTGGGAATGGGTTTGGTTTCTGAAACACCATCCCCACCTTGGCGCGCAATTGCACCGGATCGACACGCTTGTCATAGATGTTTTCGCCGTCGATCTCGATCTCGCCCTCGACGCGGCAGACATCAATCGTGTCGTTCATCCTGTTCAGCGTGCGCAGGAACGTCGACTTGCCACAGCCCGAAGGCCCGATAAAGGCGGTGACGGTCTTGTCCTCGATATCCACGTTCACGTCTTTGATGGCGTGGTTGTCGCCATAGTAAACCTGAACATTGCGCGCGGTGATCTTTGTGTCGGTCACGGTCAGGTTCCTTGTCTTGTTTGGTATATCGTACATTGCAGCCCCCTCCTCTACCAGCGACGCTCGAACCGGCGGCGCAGGATGATGGCGATGATGTTCATGGTCAGCAGGAACACCAGCAGGATGATAATGCCGCCCCAGGCGCGTTCGTAATAGGCTGGGTCGGCGCGTTTGGCCCATTCATAGATCTGGGCGGGCATGGCAGAGTTGGCATCAAGAAAGCCCGAGGCCAGTCCATCAGGATAGTTGGTGGCGATATAGCCCACCATCCCGATCAGCAGCAGTGGCGCGGTTTCACCCAAGGCCTGCGCGAGGCCCAGAATGGTCCCTGTCAGGATGCCGGGCATCGCAAGAGGCAGGACGTGGTGGAACACCGACTGCATCTTGGACGCCCCGATCCCAAGCGCTGCATCGCGGATCGAGTGGGGGACGGATTTCAGCGAGGCGCGGGTCGAGATGATGATCGTTGGCAAGGTCATCAGGGTCAGCACAAGCCCGCCGACCAGAGGCGCGGATTGTGGCAAATGGGCGAACTGGATAAAGACCGCAAGGCCAAGGATACCAAAGACGATAGAGGGCACAGCGGCGAGGTTCGAGATGTTCACCTCGATCAGGTCGGTCCAGCGGTTCTTGGGCGCAAATTCTTCAAGATAGATCGAGGCGGCAACCCCGATGGGCAGCGACAGTACCAGCACTACCAGCATCATAAACAGCGAGCCCAGCATCGAGACACCCAAGCCCGCCTGCTCTGCCCGGCTTTCAGAGGCATCCGCGCCAAAGATGAAATCCATGTTGAACTGCTTGGCAATCACCCCCGCAGGCACCAGCGCATCCACCAGATCCAGATGGGCGGCGTCGATATTCTTGTCGCGCTCAATCGACTCGCGGGTGACGCGCTTTTTCAGGTAGCCATCGACGCGGCTGGCGGTGAGCAGGCGAAACTCGACCGTTTCCCCGATCTTGTCCGGGTTGGCGATCACATAGTCGCGCACCTGCGCAGGCGCCGAGGCCGACAGCAGCGCCTTCATGTCCTTGCCCTTGACCAGCGGCGTCTCAAGCCCAAGCTCTTGCACCTTGGCCAGCATGGCGTTCTGGATCAGCGGGGCATAGCCGAAGGTGGACACTTTCTTTATGTCCTCGATATTGCGCTCACCCTTTTTGTCCAGCTTAGCCGGATCAAGCGGCACAGAGATCGTCACAAAGGTCTGTTGAAACGCGCCAAGCCCGTTGGACAGGATCGCGCTGAGCAGGATCACCAGAAACACCAGCCCTGCCCCGATGGCCGCGATCCCGTACAGGCGAAACCGGGCTTCGCGGGCATTGCGCTGTTTGGTACGCTCGTCCTGAACGGTCAGCGATTTGAACGTCTTGCCGGGGGCAGATGCGCTTGGCATGTGTTGGGTGGCGTCGGTCATTCGTACTGCTCCCGGTATTTGCGCACGATATACAGCGCGAAGATATTCAGCCCCAGCGTGATGACAAACAAGGTCATGCCAAGGGCAAAGGCCACCAGTGCCTCGGGCGAGGCAAAATCCGCGTCCCCCGTCAACTGGCTGACGATTTTGGCCGTTACGGTGGTCATGGCGTCAAAGGGGTTCAGCGACAGGCTTGCCGCCGCCCCTGCCCCCAGCACCACGATCATCGTCTCGCCAATGGCGCGGCTGGCGGCCAGCAGGATCGCACCGACAATGCCGGGCAAGGCCGCGGGCAGCACCACCTGCTTGATGGTTTCGCTTTGCGTCGCGCCCAGCCCGTAAGAGCCATCGCGCATGGATTGGGGTACGGCGTTGATGATGTCGTCACTCAGCGAGCTGACAAAGGGGATCAGCATCACGCCCATCACCAGACCCGCCGTCATCACCGCCGTGCCGCCCGACATCCAGCCGACCGTATTGGCGCCAAAGACCTCGACCAACAGGGGGCCGACCGTCAGCAAGGCAAAGAGGCCGTAGACGATGGTCGGGATCCCGGCCAGCACCTCTAACAAGGGTTTGGCGAAAGAGCGCACCTTGTGGCTGGCGTATTCCGACAGGTAGACGGCGGCGAACAGCCCGATGGGCACAGACACAAGCAGCGCGATCAGCGAGATATAGAGCGTGCCCCACAACAGCGGCAACACACCAAGGGTCGACCCACCGCCCCGGCCAGAGAAACTGGGCGACCATTCCAGCGCAAAGAAAAACTCTGACGCCGGATACAGCTTGAAGAATTCGATGGTGTTGAAGATCAGCGAAAACACGATACCGATGGTGGTCAGAACCGCGACAGAGGCGGCAAAGATCAGGATCGCCAGCATACCGCTTTCGACCGTGTTGCGCGCGCGGTAGTCCTTGTCAGAGCGGCGAAACGCCACAAACAGCCCAAGCCCCGCCATGACCAGCACCGCAATCGTCATCAACAGATTGCCCGTCGCACTCTGGCCGCGATAGCTTTGGGCCGCTGCCAGAATGTCGCCCGTCACATCAGACCCCAGCGCAACCCCCAGATCCGCCAGTTTTGCGCGGGCGTCATCCGGTTGCAGCGCGCCCGTCTGCGCCTCGCTCATCGCGCCCGTCGAGACCGCAAGATCCAGCCCCTCGGCTACGCGGCGCACATCCGACATCACCAGACCGACCGTGCTTGTGTCACTGACAGCCGTGTCGGGCAAGAGGGCCGCAATACGGGCGTCCACGATCAGAGGCTGCACCAAAAGCCAGACCACCAGCACCGCAAAGGCTGGAACGATCACGAACATGGCCACATTGGTGCCGTAATAATTGGGCAGCGAATGCAGGCGACGGCGATCCCCCCCGGCACTGGCCAGCGCCCTCGCCCGCCCGGCGACATAGCCAAGCAGCGCAAGGCCCAGCACGATCAAAAATAGCCAGAGTACAGGCATGAAAGCTCCAGTAGTGGGTTCGAAAAAGACCTGAAAGGGACGCGTGAGGGCGGCAATGACTTGCCGCCCCCAGTGTTTTGCAAAGCCTTGTGGGCTTAGTTCATTGTCATCCCGCCGGAGACAGCCTCTTGGGTCGCGGCCAGCTCTGGATCGGACACCAGACCATATTCGGCCAGAGGACCGTCAGGGCCTGCGATCTCGTCAGAGACGAAGAAATCCGCAAATTCCTGAAGACCGGGGATCACACCCAGATGCGCTGCTTTGATGTAGAAATACAGCGGACGCGACACAGGATATTCGCCGGTCGAGATCGTCGCCGTGGTGGGGGCAACGCCGCCCATGGTGGCCACCTTCAGCTTGTCGGTGTTGTTCTCGTAGAATGCCAGACCGAACACGCCGATGCCATTGGTGTTGGCGTCGATGCGGGCCAGGGTCTCGGTGTAGTCACCATCGATATCGACCGACTTGCCATCGGTACGCACGGACAGACAAGCGTCCTCTGCGTCGTCCTCTGTCATGCCAGAGGCAACCATGGCGGCCAGCGCACCCGTGGCTTCGCAGCCAGCGGCAATCACCTTTTCCTCAAACACTTCACGGGTGCCGTGCTTGGTGCCGGGAATGAAGGCGAGGATCTCTGCGTCAGGCAGATCAGCGTTGAAATCGCTCCACTTGGTGTAGGGATTGTCGACCAGCGCGCCGTCAACCACAACCTTTGGGGCCAGAGCGTTGAACAGATCGGCTGGCTGGAAGGCGGTAAAGGCCGGGCCGTCCAGCTGGCTGGCGAACACGATGCCGTCATAGCCGACGCGCACTTCGATGATGTCGGTCACGCCGTTTTCGGCACAAGCGACGATCTCTTTTTCACGGATGCCGCGCGACGCATTTGCGATGTCGATGGTGTTTTCGCCAACGCCCTCGCAGAACCGCTTGAGGCCAGCCGAAGAGCCGCCGGATTCAACAACGGGTGTCGGAAAGTCGAAATTCTCGCCAAAGGCTTCGGCCACGATCGAGGCATAGGGCAGCACGGTCGAGGACCCGGCAACTTGCACGTTGTCACGCGCAAACGACGCGGTGGCCGCGACGGCGGAAAGTGCCAGAACTGAGGCAGAGGTTTTCACGAAAGACATAGAGATGCTCCTGAGTATTTTTCACAGGCGAGGGATCGGCCTCGCTTGAAACGGCTGATAGGCGGCACGCGCTATGCTTTTGTGAACGTTTTGTAACGCTTTTATGACAAGCGACATTTGTCTAGATGTCGAAGATGTATTGCGGCAGATCTGGGGCGCTCAACAAGCCATTGTAATCGCGCGATTTAATGCGATTGCAAGAGGCCAGATGATCCATGATTCCGACACTGTTACAAAAAACTTGTCCACATCTAATTTCATCTGACTGCAGCGTCGCGCGGAACGTCCATCAATTTACCACTATTTAATGACTCGCGATGTCCTCGATACGAATCAATTTTCGAAGAAAATTGGCTGTGGTCTGACGCAAGGCTTCGCCCTATCCGCTTGGCAGCACGACGATGAACCGACTGCCCTGCCCTGCCTCACTGACAATGCGCAACCGGCCACGATGGCGATTGACGATGTGCTTGACGATGGCCAGCCCCAGCCCGGTCCCACCCATTTCACGCGAGCGGTGGTTGTCGACCCGGTAGAACCGTTCGGTCAGGCGCGGCAGATGCAGTGGGTCGATCCCTGCCCCGTTATCGCGTACTTCGATGCGCACAGCCTCGCTGCGCAGCGCCGGGTCACGCTCCATTAGGGTGATATCCACCTGCACCTGCCCACCCCCGTATTTGATCGCGTTCTCGATCAGATTGCTGAAAACCTGTAGCAATTGATCCGCATCGCCCGGCACTTCGATCGGTTCGTCTGCGCCTGTGACCGTCAGGGACACACCATTGTCCCGGGCCTGAGGGCCCAGCGTCATGGTGGCCGAGGTGACCAGACTTGCCAGATCCACCATCCGGGTCGGGCGCATGCGTTCCTCGGATTCCACACGGCTGAGCGAGAGAAGATCCTTGATCAACCGGCTCATCCGCGTGGCTTCGCGTTCCATGATCTCAAGAAACCGCTGCTGGGCCTTTTTGTCGTCGCGCGCCGGGCCCCGCAAAGTTTCGATAAAACCCATCAAGGCCGTCAGTGGCGTGCGCAATTCGTGGCTGACATTGGCGACGAAATCGCGGCGCATCTGGGTGGCGGCCTGCACATGGCTGATGTCCTCAAAGCTCAGCAGGACACCTTCCATCCCCTTGACCGACACCGGCGCGGCCAGCACCTTGTAGGTGGTGTCGCGCGTTGCTTCGCGGGTCAGCATTGACGCAT
>CALGTJ010000298.1 GCA_937901435.1 uncultured Rhodobacter sp.
GAGCCTACCCGCCTTTGATAGTCGATTTGCATCCTAAGACAGTTTCCATTCGAAGCAACCCCAAGGAGCCGCGAGGAATATTGATAGATCAACAGGATGATGAAAGCTGCACCTTTGAACAATCACGCCAAAACTCTGCTAAAAATTTGAGACAGCCCTGCGCACACCCCTATTGGTCGCGCGCTCGACTTTCTCTTATCTTCGTCTCTCTTCGAAAAACGACCGGAGCAGCTCTGCCGCCTCATCCTCTGCCAGCCCATCATAGACCTCAGGCACATGATGCGCTTGGGGGTGGGTAAAGACGCGCGCGCCGTGGGCGACACCGCCGGATTTGGGATCACTTGCGCCGTAATACAGCCGGGCGATACGAGCGGCGGCGATGGTGGCGGCGCAGATGGCGCAGGGTTCCAGCGTGACATAAAGGCTGTACCCGGCAAGGCGCTCTGACCCCGCAGCGGCGCAGGCGGCGCGGATCACCAGAACTTCGGCGTGCGCGGTGGGGTCGTTTAGTTCGCGGGTGCGGTTACCATCGGCCGCCACGACCTGCCCGCGCGGATCGACGATCACCGCGCCCACAGGCACCTCGCCGCGCGTGGCGGCGGCGCGGGCCTCTGACAGAGCTTGGTCCATGTGGCTGTGAAAGCGGGTCATGGGGGTTCATGGCCTGCCTTGCGACAGATTTCCAGAGACCTTGCAAGCGATGCGCAGAATGATTGCCCGTGATGATTGCCCGGGCCGCATGGCTGAGGTATGGCAAGCCATGGAAAACACCCCTCCCCCCGCTGGCGACCAGGTCGCCAAGTCTGGCGACCGGATCGCCAAGGTCATCGCCCGCGCGGGCGTGGCCAGTCGCCGTGACGCCGAACGCATGATCGAGGACGGTCGTGTGATGGTGAACGGCAAGTATATCTCGTCGCCCGCGCTCAACGTCACGGCGCGCGACGCCATCAAGGTCGATGGCAAGCTGATCGCAGAGGCGGAACAGGCACGGCTGTGGCTGTATCACAAACCCATCGGCCTTGTGACCTCGGCCCGCGACGAAAAGGGGCGCAAGACGGTGTTTGAAACGCTGCCCCCAGAATTGCCGCGCGTGATGTCGGTGGGACGGCTGGACATCAATTCCGAAGGTCTGCTGCTGCTGACCAATGACGGCGGGCTGAAACGCAAGCTGGAACTGCCCAGCACCGGCTGGCTGCGCCGCTACCGGGTGCGGGTCAATGGCACGCCCGAGGATTCGACGCTGGAACCGCTGCGCAAGGGTATCGAGGTCGAGGGAGAGCGGTTTCAGGCGATGGAGGTCAAATTCGACCGCCAGCAGGGCGCGAACGCATGGCTGACCATCGGCATCCGTGAAGGCAAGAACCGCGAGATCCGCCGCGCCCTCGGCGCTGTCGGGCTGGCCGTGAATCGGCTGATCCGGGTCAGTTACGGCCCGTTCCAGCTGGGCGGACTGAAAGAGGGCGCGGTCGAAGAGATCAAGTCGCGCGTTCTGCGCGATCAGCTGGGCATGGATCCGGACGAGTCCGATCCCGAGACCGCCAAAAAACCCGGTCGCCCCGTCGGCACGGCCAAACCCCGCGCCAAACCTGCGGGGTTCAAACCGGGTGGAAATAAGCCGGCAGGGTCAAAGCCGGGCGGTTTCAAACCCGGCGGAAAAGCCTCCGCACGACGCAAACCGGGGCCTGCGGGGCGCGGTTAGGGTTTTTTTGGGTCGAATTGCCAAGGCAATCGGATGAACCGGAGGGGGTCTACCCCTCCAGACCACCCCGAAATATTCAGAAACAAAAGAAGACGCCTTTGGGGTCTTGGCGAAGGATGGGGCACACATGCGCAAACGGTCACCCGGATCCAGGGGGAAAACTGGCGCGGGTTGAACCCTTGTTCCCCCATCTCAGTCCTTTAATGCTATATCGCGATGAACGACTAATTTGGGACAGATGACATGGCCGACCTTCTGACGATCGAAAACCTTGGCAATCTTTTGATGCTTTGCTTTTTGCAGGCCGTTCTCGGGTTCGACAACCTGCTGTATATCTCTATCGAATCCCAACGCGCGCCCGTCGCGTATCAGCGTGCTGTGCGCTATTGGGGCATCATAATCGCGGTCGCGCTGCGGGTCGTTCTTTTGTTCGTGATGATCCGGCTGATCGACGCCCTGTCAGAACCGTTCTTTGTATTCAATGCCCCCGGATGGATCGAGGGGGGTGTCAATTTCGCCACCATCATCTTTGTCTTTGGTGGGATTTTCATCATGTATACGGCCGTCAAAGAGATCGGTCACATGCTGACCGTCGAGCATTTGGGCACGGATTTGGAAAACAAGACCGGGAAGTCCGCGACACAGGTGGTGATGTTGATCGTGTTGATGAACCTGATTTTCAGTTTTGATTCGATCCTGTCCGCCCTTGCCATCACCGATGTGTTCCCCGTGCTTGCCATTGCGATCCTGCTGAGCGGTCTGGCCATGGTCCTGTTGGCCGATACGGTCACGGCCTTTCTGGAAAAGAACCGGATGTACGAGGTTTTGGGCCTGTTCATCCTGCTGATTGTGGGGGTCGTTCTGCTGGGCGAGGCCGGGCCTGCGGCGGCACACGCGATGCACGACGACGGTTTGCAGATCAAATTGTTCGGCTATGATTTGATCCCCATGTCCAAGACCACCTTTTACTTTTCGGTTCTGGTTCTGGTCGCCGTCGAGATCATTCAGTCGGGGTATTCGCGCAAATTGGCGGCAGAACGGCGCGCGACCCAGTCGCCCAAGGCGCATTGAATGGTTAATGCTGGCAGTAAATGCGGGCTTGGGCTATATCGGATTGGCGCATTGCGCGCAGCAAGTGAGGACGTGATATGAGTTCTGATGGCCTTCAAAAACTGGCCTTTGCCCTGTTGATGGCTCTGATCCTTTACGCCTCGCTTTCCGGCGCAGGAGCGTAGAGATGGCCCAGAGATATGGCGGCGATTTCAGCCCGGACGGCAAGACCGACAACGCCCGCCCCGCGCCAAAATCACCCTTTGCGGGCAAGACCCGCGCGCGGATGAGCGGGCGCGCCAATATCCTGTTCTTTGCGCCCTTTCCGCTGATCTGGTCGGCCTTTCGTGCCGATCCCATCGTGATGGCGCAATATCTGGCCGCTTTTGGCGTGCTGATTTCGGCCGCCTGGCTGACCCGCGAGGGGATCAAGGCGCAAGAGGCCTATGACGCGCGCAAGATTGCCAAACGCCCGGCCATTCCGCGCAAGATTTTTGGCGCGGTTCTGATGGGCGTGGGGCTGGGGATCGTCGGCATTGCCGGGCATGGCCTGATCGAGGCCGTGATTTTTGCCGTTCTGGGTGCAGCGCTGCATTTCTTTGCCTTCGGGGCAGATCCCCTGCGCGACAAGGGCGCCGAGGGCATCGACAGCTTTCAAAGTGACCGGGTGGCGCGGGTGATTGACGAGGGCGAGAAATACCTTGCCGCGATGGCCGACGCGGTGTTGCGCGCCGAAGAGCGCGAAGTCACGCGGCGCGTCGAAAAGTTTCAGGCCACTGCACGCGACATGTTCCGTACCGTGGAAAATGACCCGCGCGATCTGACGGCGGCGCGCAAATACCTGACCGTCTATCTGATGGGGGCGCGCGATGCCTCGGTGAAATTCGCCGATATCTATGCCCGCTCCCGCGACCTGCCCGCCAAATACGCCTATATGCGGCTGCTGGATGATCTGGAAGATAACTTTGCCGCCCAGACGCAAAAGCTGCTCAATGATGACCGCACTGATCTTGACATAGAGATTGACGTTCTGCGCGACCGGCTGGCGCGTGAGGGCGTGAAACCAGACGCTTAAGTTTCCTATTTCCCGGAGTATCCCATGACTGAAACAACCCGCCAAAAGGCCGAAGCCGCCCTGAAAGACGTCGAGGCTGTCACAGCCGTCGTGCTGCCTGACCCCTCGACCGCGCTTGTGCCCATGAAAGACGCAGAGCCGCCCGTCGCAGAGGCGATCCAGAAGCGCATGAACGAGTTGGACATGACCGACACCAATTCGATCATCCGCTTTGGCTCTGGCGCGCAGGCCGAGTTGCAGGTGATCTCTCAGGCGATGCTGGAGGACGTGCGCAACAAAGACGTGGGGCCTGCGGGTGACAGTCTGCGCAGCATCGTATCCACGATTCGCGGCTTTTCAATCAGCGAACTGGACGTGCGCCGCACCCGCAGCTGGTGGGAATGGTTGACCGGCAAAATGGCCCCCGCCGCGAAATTCGCCGCGCGCTATGAAACCGTGCAGGGCCAGATCGACAAGATCACGGACTCGCTGCTGGGGCACGAACATGTCCTGCTGAAAGACATCAAATCGCTGGATGTGCTGTACGAAAAGACCCTGAATTTCTATGACGAACTGGCGCTGTATATTTCTGCTGGCGAGGAAAAGCTGGAAGAACTGGACACGACCATCATTCCGGCCAAGGAAAAAGAGGTCGAGGCCGCGCCAGAGGATCAGGGGATCATCAAGGCGCAGGAATTGCGTGATCTACGCGCCGCGCGCGACGATCTGGAACGTCGGATTTATGATCTGAAACTGACCCGCCAGGTGACGATGCAGTCGCTGCCCTCGATCCGTCTGGTGCAGGAAAACGACAAGTCGCTGGTCACAAAGATCAACTCGACGCTGGTCAACACTGTGCCCCTTTGGGAAACCCAACTGGCGCAGGCCGTGACCATCCAACGCTCTGCCGAGGCCGCCGCTGCGGTGCGGGACGCCAACGATCTGACCAACGAGTTGCTGACCTCGAACGCGACCAATCTGCGCGAGGCCAACCGCACCATCCGCGAAGAGATGGAGCGTGGGGTGTTCGACATCGAGGCGGTCAAGCACGCCAACGCCGAACTGATCGCCACCATCGAGGAAAGCCTGCAAATCGCCGATGAGGGCAAGCGCAAGCGGTCCGAGGCCGAAGTCGAGCTGAAAAAGATGGAATCCGAACTCAAGGCCACCCTGTCCAGCGCCAAGGCGCGTGGCGACAAGGCTGGTGCCACCATCGGCGAGGCTCTGGAAGGGGCCGTTGCGCCCGCAAGCGAAAGCACGACTGATAAGTGAGGCCAAAACGCGCCCTCAGGACAATAGCCATGGCGGCGGGGCTTTGCGCTCTCGCCGCCTGCGGACCTATGGGACTGCGCAATTCCCCCGTGCCGACGGCGCGCCCGGCCGTTCCGGTCGCCGCCCCGGCCGCGCCCCCGTTTCAGCCCTCTGAAACCAGCCGCGCCCTGCGGGATTTCTATGGGCGCATTCAGCAGAATTACCTGACCCAGGGCCTGTTGCGCGTCGATGGCGGCGGCCCCGACACGCCCTTTACAGAGCGCCAGCTGGTCGAGAATTTCATCCGCATCGCCCTGTTCGAAGAATTCACCAATGTGGGCAACCAACTGGTGCGCCGAGAGACCGAAACCCGGCTGCACCGCTGGGACGGCCCGATCCGGATGAAACTGGAATTTGGCGACAGCGTGCCTGCCGCCCAGCGCGCCAAAGACACGCAAGCGGTGTCCGGCTATGTGGACCGACTTGCGCGGCTGACCGGGCTAAGCATCACTTTGACCTCTAAAAACCCCAATTATTTCGTCTATTTCGTCAACGAAGACGAACGCATGACCATCGGCCCCGCGCTGCGTTCGATCAGCCCCGACGTGGATCTGACGGCGGTCAACACGGTGCAGAACATGCCGCGCTCGACCCTGTGTCTGGTCTTTGCCGTGGATGGTCCGGTCGATGGCGTCTATGCCAAGGCGGCCTCTGTCATTCGCACCGAACACCCCGATCTGCTGCGCCTCAGCTGCATCCATGAAGAACTGGCGCAGGGCCTTGGCCTGCCCAACGACAGCCCCGCCGCGCGCCCCTCGATCTTTAACGATGACGAGGAGTTCGGCCTGCTGACCACCCATGATGAATTTTTGTTGCGCATGCTTTATGATCCGCGCATGCGCCCCGGCATGACCGCCACCCAAGCCCGCCCCATCGCACAACAGATCGCGCGAGAGCTGCTGGGCGGCGAGAGTTGAGACTTATATGAAAGAGGACAGCGTCTAATGGGCATTTTTGATTTTCTCTCTGGCGAATTTATTGACGTCATCCACTGGGTCGATGACACCCGCGACACGATGGTCTGGCGGTTTGAACGCGAGGCGCATGAGATCAAATACGGCGCCAAGCTGACCGTGCGAGAGGGTCAGGCGGCGGTCTTTGTGCATGAGGGGCAGTTGGCGGATGTGTTCACGCCCGGTCTCTATATGCTTGAGACCAACAACATGCCCATTATGACGACCTTGCAGCATTGGGATCACGGGTTCAAAAGCCCCTTTAAATCAGAGATTTACTACGTCAACACGACGCGGTTCAACGATCTGAAATGGGGCACCAAGAACCCGATCATGCTGCGCGATCCGGAATTTGGCCCCACACGCATCCGCGCCTTTGGGACCTATTCGATCAAAGTGTCCGATGCGGGCAAGTTCCTGACAGAGATTGTCGGGACGGACGGCGAGTTTACCATGGACGAGATCAGCTTTCAGATCCGCAACATGATCGTGCAGGAATTCAGCCGGGTGATTGCGGGGTCCGGGATTCCAGTGCTGGATATGGCGGCGAACACGGCTGATCTGGGCAAGCTGATCTCGACCGAAGTGTCGAGGACGCTGGCGGATTACGGGTTGATCATGCCGGAGTTTTATATCGAGAACATCTCTCTGCCCCCTGCGGTCGAAGAGGCACTGGACAAGCGCACATCGATGGGGCTGGCGGGCGATCTGGGCAAGTTCACCCAATATAGTGCCGCCGAGGCAATGACGGCGGCGGCCAAGAACCCGAACGGCGGCGGCGGTATGGGCGCTGGTTTGGGCGCCGGTATGGGGATGGGCATGGGTATGGCGATGGCCAACCAGATGGCGCAGCAGGGGCCTTGGGGAAATATGGGGGGAAATATGGGGGGGCAAGCTCCTCAGCCGTCACCGGCTTCCTCGCCAGCCGCGACACCACCGCCCCCCCCCGTTGAACATGTCTGGCATATTGCCGAGGCCGGTGAGACCAAGGGCCCGTTTTCCAAGGCGGCGCTGGGTCGCATGGCCACAGGCGGGCAGATCACCCGCGAAACTTACGTCTGGACCGCCGGTCAGGATGGGTGGATCAAGGCCGAGGATGTGCAGGAACTGGCGCGGCTGTTCACGATCCTGCCGCCACCCCCACCAAACTTTTGAACTTCACCTTAAGGGACGTATCCCATGGCGAGCAAAACAAAGTATTCGACCCTGCAAATCGGTCTGCATTGGCTGATCGCGCTGCTGATCCTCGCTGCGTGGCTGCTGAGTGACGGCATGGGTCAGGCCCTGCGCGCCCGCGTGGAAAGTGGTGCGACGGGCATCGAGGGTAATACGATTCACGTCTGGCTGGGGGGTGCCACCTTTTTGCTGGTGCTGATCCGGATCGTGGTGCGTCTTATTCAGGGCGCGCCGGATCCGGTGCCGGGCAGTAATGAAATGATCGAAAAGGCAGCGGTTTGGGGTCATCGTTTGCTGTATGCGCTGATGGTGCTGACGCCGGCGCTGGGCGCGGCGACCTGGTATGGCGGGATCGGCTTTACGGCCGAGTTGCACGAAATCTCCAGCAGCGCGTTTATGCTGGTTGCCTTGGGTCACGCTGCCATGGCGATCTACCATCAGTTCATCCTGAAGGACGGCACGCTGTTGCGCATGAGGCCGCACTAGCGACCCAGACCTGACACCACAGATAAAGCGGGCGGGTCATATATCTTGACCCCGCCCCCCCATCCGGAAAGACTGTTTCAGACGCTTACCGCTTCATTTCGTTCTGCCAAAGGCCTTTACCCTATGCAGCCACCTCCGCCGCCCACCGCCCTGCGCGAACCCGAGACCGCACAGGCGCCAGATCATTCAGACGCAAACCATTCGGCGGCAGAGCACCGCTTTCCCTGCGATCAATGCGGCTCTGACCTGCGCTTTGCGCCGGGCGAGGGCAAACTGATCTGCGATCACTGCGGCAACACAGAGGTGCTTGACGGGCAATACAGCGGCCCGGTCATCAAAGAACTCGACTTCAAGGCAGCGCTGAACGCGGACCTGCCAGAGGCTGAAATCGAAGAAACCCGAGTTCTGTCCTGCCCCAACTGTGGCGCGCAGGTGGAATTTGACGGCGCGACCCATGCCGCCGAATGCCCGTTTTGCGCC
>CALGTJ010000299.1 GCA_937901435.1 uncultured Rhodobacter sp.
GGGATGATCTGGACCGTTGCGTTTGTCTCAGTCCTACTATCAGTCGTCATGTACCAGCTTGTTGTTGTGATCGAACGGAGAGTGTTGCGACGCTTAGGCATGCAAACTGCAGAATGACGCTGCGATGATGGCATTCCAACCGGGCCAACTTGTCATTCGGTATCAACAATGCGCAACGCCACCGAACTGAACGGCGGTCGAGCAGCGCCCCCGCGCTGCACGGGCAACGATAGGGCCAAACGACAGGTCATGTTGGGCACATTACAGACGTTCTCACGTTGCGCCGCATTCGGGATTACAGAATCAAAAAGCGAACGCGGCCAGCAGGCAAGACCGAACCAATAAGCAGTGTTTGGGTTTGGCATCGCCCAAAACGCAATCGGGCTGATCGTATTTTGCCCAATTATTAACCGCACCTCCTCCAAATTCTCCTGTTTGATCTCTTGAGGCTTGGTGAAGCAAGCTGTGGTGAGTCAGCCTAATTTTAGCGCAAAGCGGTGGGGCGAACCTTCTCCCCAATACCCGCCTGACTGCTTTAACGGTTGGCGTGCCGAAACTGTCACAAGCGAAGTGGCTGGGTCGTGCACCATATCTATTGACCCGACATCCTTCGCTTGTGTCCTGACAGAGAGGACATGAAATGTGTGAAAGATGCGGAAATACCTACCATAAAATCCAGGAAGCGAGCCGTCGTGGCTTTTTGAAAGGCGGTGCGGCTGCGGCTGCAAGCCTTGCATTGCCAGCCGGGCTGATGGCCCCGCAACACGCCGCGGCGCAAGGGATGACAACCATCAAGGCGACCCACGGTGGCGGCCTGTGCAACCTTGGTATTTTTCTGGCCAAGGAACGCAAACTGGCCGAAGCGGATGGGGTCGAGCTTGATTTCGTCGTGACGCCGACAACCACGGATGTGGTAACCCTGTTCGGGGCTGGCATGGTCGATGTTTCGGTCATTCCCTATTCCAACTTCATCACTCTGGTTGATGCAGGCGCGCCTGTGCAGATCGTCGCCGGTGCGGGTGTCGAAGGGTGCATTCTGATCGGTTCCGAGGGCATTTCATCGCCGGCCGATCTGAAGGGCAAGACCATCGGAACATTCCAGGCGGATACACTGGAGGTGCTCCCTTATGACTACATGACCTCTGCTGGCATGGCTTTTGCTGATGCGGAAATCAAATATTTCAACACCTCACCCGAACTGGCCGCGGCCTTCATCAACGGCGCAATTGATGCGGTCAGCCATATCGAACCATATGCCACGCAGTGTCTGCAAGAACGCGCCGGAGCAAGCATCCTGACGGACGGTCTGGACCTTTACGGTGCGGGCTATTCCGATTGTGTGCTTGCAGCACGCACGCCGCTTCTGGAAGAAAACCCAGATGCGGTCAAAGCCGTGATCAAGGCAATGATGACAGCCCAATTGCAGTCCGAACAAGACACAGCCGCAGCACTGGCTGAAACGCAGGGCACTTACTACAAGACATCTCTCGAAGCCCTGACACTGGCTCAGTCGCGCCAGCCCGTCATGATCGACCAACGCAACAACTCGGACTTCTTTGTCGAGCGCTCCGTGTCGATGCAGAAAATGGGCTACGTCAAAAACACGCTGCCCGATACGGCGGTGAACTGGACATTGCTGGAAGAGGTCATTGCCGAAAATGCAGATCTCTATGACAGCCTGAAACTGAAAACAGCGTAGGGCGGCACCAATGACCGACGAAACTCTGGAAACACCAGTGGTGGCAAACAAGCAGGACAGTTTTGGCAAACGTCTGCTGCGGCGCATGGAACCCACGCTCTGGGTCTTGGCGTCTCTTTCGATTTTCGTCGGGTTTTGGGAGTTTGCATGGTGGCGGGGGTGGGCCAATCCGCTTCTACTTCCGCCGCCGCATATTTTCTTGGCAAATCTGCCGGATCAGTTTCGCTTCTTTGATCCGGGTGGCACGCGGGCCGGAGCATTGGCGACGGGTGGCTCAATTTTCTCTGTCCTTGGTGTGATCGCATGGTCATCCCTTAGGGTGACGGTGGGGCTGGCGCTGGGTTTCGTGCTGTCACTCGCCATTGGTATCGGCATTCGCTATTTTCGGGTTTTTGGCAAACTGGTGCTGCCGCTGGTCACGATGCTGGCCCCGATTTCACCTGTCGCGTGGTTGCCCGTTGCCGTCTTCATTTTTGGTATCGGCAATCCACCCGCGATCTTTCTTGTCTTCATCGCAATCTTCTTCATCATGACCCTGGCAACACTGTCACAGATCGACAATGTTCCTGTGCACTACATTCAGCTTGCGCGGATCATGGGCTGCAATAAACGCCAGATTTACCGCCATGTGATCCTGCCCGCCATCCTGCCAGAGTTATTCGTGACCCTGCGCATGAACCTGTTTGCCGCTTGGATGGTTGTGCTGATTGCCGAAGCGGTGGGTGTTGGTTCGGGCCTTGGGCAGGTCACCATGATGGCACGCAATACGTTCAACGCGAGCCTTGTCTTCTTCACCATGACTCTGATTGGTCTGACGGGCTTCGCCTTTGATCAGACCCTGCGCTACATCCAACGCAAGGTGCTTTGGTGGGTCGGACCCTCAAATGTAGGAGGGCTGTGAGATGACCTTGGGCCTTAAAATCACCAATGTATCAAAAACATGGAATCCAGATGGGCCAGATCCGGTACCGGCCGTGCGCAACCTTTCGCTGGACGTTGCTTTGGGCGAATTCGTGGTCCTTCTCGGCCCTTCGGGCTGCGGAAAAAGCTCGCTTCTCTACATCGTGGCTGGGCTGGAAGACGCAACTGAGGGCAGCGTCACATTCGACGGGCTTGAGGTGACTGAGCCCTCGCCTGAACGCAGTCTGATCTTTCAGGAAGCCTCGCTCTATCCATGGTTGACTGTGCAGGACAACATCACATTCGGACTGAAAATCGCGGGTCAAAGCCCTAAAAACCAAAAAGAGGCGGCAGAGCACCTGCTGCGCCTCGTTGGTCTTGTGGGTGCTGGAGACCGTCGGCCCCATGAACTGTCTGGCGGGATGCGCCAGCGCGCCGCTTTGGCGCGGGCGCTGGCCATGAAGCCGAAAGTCCTGTTGATGGATGAGCCGTTCGCCGCCCTCGACATTCAGACGCGGGCCCGCATGCAAGGCCATCTGCTCAATATCTGGGAAAGTTCGAAAGCCTCGGTCCTGCTCGTGACGCACTCTATCGACGAGGCGCTGGCACTTGCTGACCGGGTTGTGGTCTTCACGGCCCGCCCCGGCCAGATCAAGGCCGAGATCCCAATCACCGCACCGCGCCCGCGCGATATGCGTAGCCCTGAAATGATCGATCTCGCCCGCCAATGCGAGGCACTGTTGGGCGAAGAAGTCGAAAAATCCTTTAAAGAGCAGGAACTGACATGAGTGTCGAAATCATCACCGCACGCTGGATTGTCACCGGCGTATCCAAGGATGACACCCCCGAGATGATCGAAGGTGCAGGTCTTGCCCATGAGGATGGCGCGGTGCTTGCCGTGGGGCCATCCGCCCAGATCAAGGCCGCCTACCCCGATGCACCTGTGACGGATCACCCGCATCATCTGATCATGCCTGGATTGGTCAACAGCCATCACCATATCGGGCTGACGCCGCTGCAATTGGGCGCGCCGGACGAGCCGCTTGAAATTTGGTTCGCCGCACGGCTGGCGATGCGCAAAATCGACCCGTATCTCGATACGCTGTTCTCTGCCTTCGAGATGATCGCCTCAGGCGTCACCACAGTGCAGCATATTCAAGGCTGGGCCATGGGGAACCTTGAACAGGTCACGGCCTCGGCGAGTGGTGTGCTCAGGGCCTATGACGAAATCGGCATGCGGGTGTCCTACTGTTATGCTGTGCGCGAGCAAAACCGCTTTGTCTATGAAGCGGACGAGGAGTTTTGCAAACGTCTGCCGCCTGACGTCGCCAAGGTCATGGCAGCGCATTTCAAAAAGCTGACCATGCCTTTTGACGAATACTTGCAGCTGTTTGACGCGCTGACCGCTCAGAAGACCACCGAACGGGCGCGTATCCAACTGGCCCCAGCCAATCTGCACTGGATGACAGACGATGGTCTGCTTGCCTTGCAGGATAAGTCCCGATCGGCCAGTGCCCCGATGCATATGCATCTTCTGGAAACGGCCTATCAGAAGGAATACGCCTTCCAGCGCACCGGAACAACGGCCGTCAAGCATCTGGAAAAGCTGGGGCTTTTAGGGCCGCACATGACGCTTGGCCACGGAGTCTGGATGACCGAGGAAGACATCGAGATTTGTTCAGGCACAGGCACTTGTATCTGCCACAACTGTTCGTCCAATTTCCGCCTCCGCTCAGGCGTACTGCCTTTGATGGAGTTGCAAAAGCGAGACATGACTGTCGGCATGGGTATGGACGAGGCTGGCATTAACGACGACCGAGATATGTTGCAGGAAATGCGCATGGCGCTGACCGTGCACCGCGTGCCGGGCATGGACCGTGCGGATGTGCCATCCCCCGCCCAAGTGATGCGCATGGCCAGTGAGCATGGTGCCATGACCACCGCCTTTGGCGCGACGATTGGGCGATTGGATCCGGGTCGCAAGATGGACGCGGTCATTCTGGATTACGACAGCGCCACCTACCCGTTCCAAGACCCCGACATCGCCCCTCTGGATACTTTGATCCACCGCGCCAAGACCAAGGACGTCAAGGCTGTCATGATCGAAGGGCGCGTTGTCTATGAGGATGGCCAGTTCACCCTGATCGACCGGGACGCCGTATTGGCACAGATCGCCGAGGCCCTCTCTGCGCCCCGTGACGCAGACGAACAGGAACGCCATTGGCTGCGCACGCAGGTCATGCCGGTGGTCGAGGATTTCTACGACGGGTATCTGCAGAACACCGCCGCGCGCACTCCGTTCTACAAGGGGTCTTCCTCCGTATGACGAACGTTTTGTTCAGGAACGTTCGGCTTTTCGATCTGGATCATCCCGAAGGCATGACGGCAGTCTGCGACCTGCGCGTCACTGCGGGTCGGATTGCACAGATCGGCCCCACCCTCGCGCCAGAAGCGAGCGAGGAGATCATCGAAGGCAACAGCAATCTGTTGATGCCCGGCCTGATCAACGGGCATTTTCATTCCGCGGTGAACCATATGAAGGGGCGGCTGCCGTCGCTGCCGCTGGAAGTGTTCATGCTGTATGAATGCCCCGAACTGGAAGTGCTGCGCCCAACCCCGCGTGAAGCTTACTTGCGCACGATGCTTGGATGTATCGAGATGATCCGCTCAGGCACCACCAGCGTGCAGGACGATTGCTTTTTTGTCCCCTCCCCAGAACCCGAGATCATCGACGCGGTCGCACAAGCCTATACCGATAGCGGGATGCGCGCGCGGCTTGCCTTGGATCAGCCTGAACTGAGCGAATTGGACAAGCTCCCTTTTCTGCGAGACATTGTGCCTGATGATTTGCAGCACGAACTCTCTGTCACGACAGGCGCGCCCGCCAGCGCACTTCTGGAAAGCTACGCGCATCTGATCGACACATGGCATGACACCGCAGACGGACGCATCAAGGCCGCCGTCTCATGCTCTGCGCCGCAGCGCGTTTCGCCTGACTATTTCACGCAGTTGGACGATCTGAGTATCCGCTATGACCTGCCGTTCTATGCCCATATGCTTGAGACGCGCCTTCAGCGGGTATTCGGAGATGTCTGCCTAAACGGTCGCTCGCTGGTCCGCTACACGCACGACCTGGGACTTTTGAGCGACCGAATGAATGTCATACATGCGATTTGGGTGGATGATCAGGACCTTGATCTGCTGGCCGCATCCGGTGCCTCAGTTGCGCATAACCCCAATTCCAATCTGCGCCTTGGCAGTGGTGTTATGCGCTGGCGCGCTATACAGGATCGCAAGATTCCTGTCTGCCTTGGTGTAGACGAAGCCATTGCCGATGACGCGATCAATATGTGGTCCGTGATGAAGACAGCTGCATCGCTTCATACACTTAGCGATTGGGATTACAAGCGCTGGCCACAAGCGATCGAAGTTTTAAGCGCCGCGACTCAGGGCGGTGGAACGGCAATGCGTGAGCCCGGACTTGGCACTATGGCGATTGACGCTCCGGCGGATCTGATCCTGATCGACCTGAAAGCGCTCCCATTCGTGCCGCTCAATAACTTGCCAAGGCAATTGGTGCATTGCGAGTTTGGGCAATCTGTAAGGCTTACAATGGTAGCCGGACGTGTGGTCGTCCGGAACGGACGATTGCAAACCGTGGACGAAGACGCGATCCTAGCCGAAGCCTCGGCCGTTTTTGCAGGCAAGCAAAAGGCCATGGAACTGGCGGACAAACGGGTCGAAAAATTCCTGCCCTATTACCGTGAAATGTACCTGCGTGCCGGTCAATATGACCTGCCGATGGAACGCAGGCTAAATCAATTGGCCGAATGAAGGGGATTGACGCAGACTTGGCTTGCATGCATGTGGCGGGCTTTCTTCGGTTGTTGCGAGCTAATGTCCAAAGAACCCAACACAAAATCCGAGCATGCGACAACGGGTGCCGAACACGTGGCAGCGATCTTGCGCGACCGTATCGTAAAGGGCGAATTGGCGCCCTTGGATCGCATTGTGGAACGGCGTCTGTCTGCGGAGCTCAACGTATCGCGCACCCCTATCCGCGAAGCACTCAAGCTGCTTGAGGCCGACGGCCTGATCGAGATCAATCTGCACCGAGGCGCAATCGTCTCTGAATACAAGCCCGAAGAAGCTTTCTTGCTGTTTGATGTCATCGCCAGTCTGGAGGCCCTCGCGGCCCGTCGGGTCACCGAGACCATGACGGCTGACGTCCTGCACCAACTCGAAGATTTGCACGGGATAATGTTGGACCACCATAGGGCCGGGCGCACAAATGACTATTTCGATCTCAACACCGTCATTCACGACTTCATTATTCAGAACTGTGCAAATCCTGTTCTGATCGCGACCCACCAAAGGCTCATGATCCGGGCACGACGTGGTCGGTTCTTGGCGATCATGAAACCAGAACGGCTTGAACAGGCGGTTGCCGAGCATGAAGACCTGATGCAGGCGTTTCGGGATGGCAATGCGCAAAGAGCTTCCGACGTTTGGGAAACGCATCTGCGCCATACCGGAGAAACGATTGCTGAGGTTTTGGCGTCGGAAGAAGATTCCTGAGAGTCCTGTCACCAGCATCTGTTCGGAATTCAGCTTAAATTTCCATCAACTTCACAAAAAGAAGCACCGGCGACCGTCTGACCTGAGACATCAAAGAAATGGCATGCCATTTTCATCCCCAGAAAAAAATGCCACAGGGGGGCTGAAAATGCCACGAATGATACACACAGGAATGACACGTCGATCCATGTTAAAAGGATCGGCATATACGGCACTTGGAACACTCGCCGCGCCAAGTATTCTACGTGCTCAAACTATGGAACTGGTCATTGGCTGCGCAGGATCGCACACCGCATGGATGGAGCAGATCGTTGTACCCCACATGAAAGAGGCCATCGGCGCAGATATCCTGTTTGAGGGGACCAAGTCTTCGGTCAACCTCGAGAAAATGTCCTCGAACAAGGACGCGCCCTATCTGTCGGTCGTCCAGATGGACGATCCTGTTATGATCCAGGCGGTCGAGGCCGATTTGTTGACGCCAATCACCGCAGGCCCTGTTCCCAACATGACCGATCTGCGCCCGGATGCAGTACATATGGATGGCATGTGGTGCAACTACGTCCAGCCTTGGGCCGGAGTTGCGTATAACACAGACTTCAAGTCCGGAGGCGTCTCATCTTGGGAAGAGCTTTGGGCACCAGAGGCAAAGGGACAGTTGATCATCCCGTCCCTGCAAAACACCGAAGGTATGTGGACCTTGTTCATGTCGGCGATGCTCGGCTCTGGAAAGCCATTCTCAGAAGCGCAATATGAAATCGATGCGGCATTCGAGAAACTAGCGGAACTGAAACCTAATCTGCTGTCCGTCTACACAACGATGAGCCAAGCCTTCAACCTGCTTGAACAAGGCGAAATCACCATGCTCGCGGGCAATTTCTCGTCCTACACCTTGCCGCGCCAAGCAACGGGAGTCCCTGTGGATCTAGCCGCGCCGTCCGAGGGCATCTTTGCCATGCCGTCCGGCATCTGCCTTGTCAAAGGCGGACCCAACCCAGGACTGGCCGAAGCCTATGTCAACGAAATGCTTGG
>CALGTJ010000300.1 GCA_937901435.1 uncultured Rhodobacter sp.
AGCCCGGCGACGAAATCGCCAGAATAACGGGTCAGAGCATTGTTCAGCCTGAACTCTTTCTCTTGCGTTTGGCCGCAAAGCAATGCTGTGCTGAGACATGCTGCAAATCCTGAGCAATAGGGACTATGCCAAACTGTTCACTGCGCAGGTCGTGGCGGTGCTTGGCACTGGCCTGCTGACCATCGCCCTTGGCTTGACCGCTTTTGATCTGGCAGGGGATCAGGCGGGGCAGGTGTTGGGCCTCGCACTGACCGTCAAGATGCTAGCCTATGTGGGGCTGTCCCCGATTGTGACCGCGCTTGTGGCGCGTATGGATCGCCGTCGCGTTCTTGTGTCGGCGGATCTGATCCGGATCGTGGCGGCGCTTTGCCTGCCCTTCGTGACTGCGCCTTGGCAGATCTATCTGCTGATCTTCGTCCTGCAAGCGGCCTCTGCCACTTTCACCCCGACCTTTCAGGCGGTGATCCCCGATATCCTGCCCGATGAGGCTGATTACACCCGCGCTTTGTCCCTGTCGCGGCTGGCCTATGATCTGGAAAGCCTTGTCAGCCCGGTTTTAGCCGGGCTTTTGCTGGGTCTGATGATGCCATCCAGCTTGTTTCTGGGAACCGCTGTGGGCTTTGCCCTGTCGGCTTTGCTTGTTTGGCGCACGCTGATCCCCAATCCGGAACGCAGCGTTGATCAGCCGTTTTTGCAAAGGCTGACCAAAGGAAGCAGGATCTACCTTGCGACGCCGCGACTGCGTGGATTATTGGCGTTGAACCTTACTGTTGCGGCTGTGGGCGCAGTTCCATTGGTTCTGAGCGTCGTTGTTGCGCGCTCGGTCTATGCGGGGTCAGAGAGGGATATGGCAGTTTTGCTTGGCGCTTATGGCGCGGGGTCGATGTGTGCGGCCCTTGGCCTGCCGCGCCTGCTGGACCGGATGAATAACCGCCCGGTTATGGTCACAGCAGGGGCGATTGCGGCGCTGTTGATGGTCGGTCTTGGTCTGTGGATCAACCTGTCTGGCTGGCCGGACTGGTCTGTCACTCTGGTCCTTTGGGCGGTCCTTGGGGCCAGTCTGGCCGCAATTATGACGCCTTCGGGCCGCCTGCTGCGCCAATCTGCCCATCCCACGGACCGCGCGGCGCTGTTTGCTGCCCAATTCGCCCTCAGCCATGCCTGCTGGTTGATCACTTATCCCGCCGCAGGATTTCTAAGCAGTTCTGCCGGGCTGGCGATCACGATGATAACCTTGGGCGCGATTGGCGGCGTCGGAACCTTTGCCGCCATCGTCCTGTGGCCAAAAGACGACGCCGCCGCGATCGCCCATATCCACGCCGACCTGCCGCCGGATCATCCGCACCTAAAGGACGCAGTCCAAAGGCAGGACGGCTGGCAGCACAAGCACCCACTTATCATAGACGACGAACACCGGGCGTGGCCGACAGCCGGGTGATTTACACGATCAAACCCTTTGGTTGAGCGGTCTTTGTCGATCCTTGCCACATTTCAGAGGGTGTTTTTTACTGCGAGGTTTCCGCCGGGGGCAGGACTTTGCCCGGATTGAGGATATTCGCCGGATCCAAAACATCTTTGATGGCGCGCATCAGATCCAGCGCCAGCGGGTCCTTGCGCCGCTCCATCGAGGGCAGTTTGTTCAGGCCGATCCCATGTTCGGCGGAAAAACTGCCACCAAGATCCAGTGCGATATCCTCGACTTTCTGGATGATCGCGTCGTGTTGGTCGGGGTCTTGCGAGGTGGGAAAGGCGGTGTAATGCACATTGCCATCACCCAGATGGGCGCAGCATAGTTCGGTCGCGCCTTTGTCAACCTGCGCCAGCGCGACCGTCATGCGGGCCAAGAAAGCCTCGACCTTATCCGTGGGCAGGGAAATATCGGCGTTCACATGGGGCAGGCGCCCTAGTGCGACCTCGCCCGCGTCCTCGCGTCGTTTCCACATATCGCGGCGCTGCGCGTCTGATTTGGCGACGATGGCGTCGAGCACCAGACCCTCCTCCATCAGATCGGCGAGGGTCTGTTCCAGATGATCGACCACGGGAATGCTGCCGTCGTCCAAGGGTGTGGCATCGCGCGGGGCAATCGCGGCGACCTCGACCATGATGTTGATGTCATAGCTTTGCGCAAAGGGCGGTTTGGCCCCCTCGATCATCGCCAGATGTGTGTCGATGTAACTGCGCGGCATGAATTCAAACGCCTCCACCCCGCCGCCTGTCGCGATCTGAAGACGGTTCAGCAGGGTCAGTGCCGCGCCCAGATCCGGCATGGCGACCATGGCGGTGGCATAGGCGGCGGGTTTGGGAAAGAGTTTCAGCACGGCCCCCGTGATCAGGCCCAAAGTGCCTTCGGCCCCGATGAACAGGTCGCGCAGGTCGTAGCCAGAGTTGTCCTTGTGCAGTTCTGTCATCATGTCCAGCACGCGGCCATCGGCCAGCACCACCTCGATCCCAAGGCACAAGCCACGGGTCGAGCCATAGCGCACCACGTTCGACCCGCCCGCATTTGTCGACAGCAACCCGCCGATCATCGCAGAGCCGCGCGCGCCCAGCGTCAGGGGAAAGACCAGATCCTGCGCGTCGCAGGCGTCATGCAGCTTGGACAGGATCACGCCCGCCTCGACCACGGCGACCTTGGCCTCGGGACGGATCGCACGGATGGTGTTCATCCGATCGACAGAGATCATCAACGCGTCCTGTGCATAGGTCCCGCCTGCCAGACTGGTGTTGCCACTGACGGGCACAACGGGCGTTCTGGTGTCATAGGCAAGCCGCATGATCTGGCTGACCTCGTCGGTGCAAGAGGGGCGCACCACGGCCAAAGGCACAGAGACATATTTTTTCGTCCAGTCAGAGCCAAATCCACCCATATCGGCCCCGGTCAGCACATTGCCTGCGCCTACAATCTCTGCCAGCTTGTGTATCAAATCCATTGCGCGTCCTCCCAAACTCTTGCCGATTTGATGGCGCGTTTCGGGGGGCAGAGCAAGCCGGGAAGGAAGCCCATGTCAAACGATCCCCTGCTGCAACCCTATCAGCTCAAGCATCTGACGCTAAAGAACCGCATCATCTCTACCGCGCATGAGCCGAGCTATTCCGTGGATGGCATGCCGCAAGAGCAATACCGGCTCTATCACCGCGAAAAGGCGCGCGGGGGCTGCGCGATGACGATGACGGCGGGGTCGGCGGTGGTCAGTGCGGACAGTCCCGAGGCCTTTGGCAACCTGCACGCCTACCGCGATGAAATAGTTCCACATCTCGCCGCGCTGGCAGAGGATTGTCACGCAGAGGGCTGTGCGGTGATGATCCAGCTGACCCATCTGGGCTGGCGCACCAATTGGAACAAGGGCGACTGGCTGCCGGTGGTGGCACCCTCCAGTCTGCGCGAACCAGCGCATCGCGCGTTCCCCAAAGAGATGGAGCAATGGGACATCGACCGGATCATTGGCGACTATGCCTCTGCGGCGCAAAGGATGCAGGCGGCGGGGCTGGATGGGATCGAGCTTGAGGCCTATGGGCATTTGATCGATGCTTTCTGGTCGCCCCATCAGAACCGCCGTGAGGATGCCTATGGCGGGTCTTTAGATAACCGTATGGCCTTTACATGGGCGGTGATCGACGCGATCCGTGCTGTGGTCGGGCGTTATTTCATCGTCGGCATTCGCATGGTCGCGGATGAGCAGTTTGACAAGGGCATAGACCGCGCCACGGGCACAGAGATCGCCGGGCGCATCGCGCGCAGTGGCAAGTTTGATTTCATTAACCTGATCCGGGGGCGTGTGGCCACAGACGCCGAATTGACCAACGTGATCCCGGTGCAGGGCATGGCCAGCGCCCCGCATCTGGATTTCGCCGGAGAGATCAAGCAAGCGGTGAATTTCCCGGTGTTTCACGCCTCGAAGATTTCTGATGTCGCCACGGCCCGCCATGCGATTGCCAGCGGCAAGCTGGATCTGGTCGGCATGACACGCGCCCATATCGCGGACCCGCATATCGTGCGTAAGACGCAAATGGGGCAAGAGGCGCGTATCCGGCCTTGTGTGGGCGCGACCTATTGTCTGGACCGGATTTATGAGGCCGGTGGGGCGCTGTGTATTCACAACGCCGCGACGGGGCGAGAGGCAAAGATCCCGCATCAGATTGCGCGCTCTGACACGCCCCGGCGCGCAGTGATCGTCGGCGCTGGTCCTGCCGGACTAGAGGCCGCGCGCGTCGCAGCAGAGCGGGGGCATGCGGTGACCGTGTTTGAGGCGTCGGATCGTGCGGGTGGCCAGATCAACCTGCTGACCGCCAACCTGCGACGGCGAGAGATGGCCGGGATCATTGACTGGCGCTTGGCGGAACTGGACCATCTGGGCGTACAGATCACATATAACACCTATGCCGAGGCCCCTGACGTGCTGGCGCTGGACCCTGATATGGTGGTGATCGCCACTGGCGGTCTGCCGCAAGCCCCTGACATGGCAGGCGAAGATCTGACAGTCTCAAGCTGGGACATCCTGTCGGGCGCTGTGAAACCTGCGGCGCGTGTGCTGGTCTATGACGACAATGGCGGTCATCCGGGGATGAGTGCCGCCGAAGTCATTGCGCGCAGCTGGGTCGAGGTCGAGGTAATCTCGCCTGAACGCATGTTCGCGCCTGAAATGGGCGGGCTGAACCATGTGCCCTATATGCGCGCCTTTCAGGAAGCCGGGACGCGGATCACCATCAACACCCGCGTGACGGGCGTGCGACGCGAAGGTAATGAACTGGTGGTCACGCTCGGTTCCGATTACGCCAAAGGCTATAGTGCAGAGCGGTGCGTGGATCAGATCGTCGTCGAACATGGCACCAGCGCAGTGGACGATCTATACCACGACCTAAAAGCGGGCAGTATGAACCTTGGAGAGGTGGATTACCCCGCCCTGTTGCAGGACGGAGAGATTTTTCCGCACCGCAACCCCGAGGGGACGTATCGCCTGTACCGGATCGGCGATGCGGTGGCGTCGCGCAATATCCATGCTGGGATTTATGATGCGATGCGGTTCGGGCTGCGCTGGTAAGGTCAATTTTCCTTACAGCCTCGTCGGATCGATCTGCA
>CALGTJ010000301.1 GCA_937901435.1 uncultured Rhodobacter sp.
GGTCTTTTCTGTCCCTGCCATGGTCTTGATAAACACCTCCGCAAGGGCCGCCAATCCTGACGAGGCCAGCGTCACCAGTGCACCGTATAACGCCAGATCGCTGTTCTCAAAATTCAGGCGCGGCCACATAATGATGATCACACCGACAAGCCCGACAAACACGGCACAGACCCGCACCAGCCTGATCTTTTCTCCCAGCAGAATGGTTGCAAAGATCACCACGAAAATCGGTGTGGCAAAGCGGATCGCAGTGACCTCTGGCAAGGGCAGCAACCGCAAGCCGATGAAGCCAAGGCCCATCGCCGCCGTCCCCGCAAACCCGCGCACCGCATGGTTGCGCCAGTTCGTGGTCTTGAGGCCGTTTGATAATTCCGAGCGCCACCAAAGCCACAAGACGATCAGCGGCAGCGCGCAGAAAGAGCGGAAAAACACCGCCTCGCCTGCCGGAATACGGTCTGCTGCCTTGATGAAACTGGCCATCGCGGAAAACAATGAGATGGCCGCTATCATCATGAGAATTCCGCGAGAGGACGGCATAAAGGTCAATCCATGGCTGGGGTTTGTCGCTGCCTGCGCGACCAAGGCTTATCCCACAAGACTTACAGAGGGCCTAACCGGTTTGCAAAGCCTGAACCGCCCAGCGCGCCGCATCGGCCACAGTGGCATCCGGATCATGGATCAAGGACTCTGCCACTTGCACCAAACCCGGATCGGCAGAATTGCCAATCGCGTACAAGACATTGCGCACGAACCGATCCCGCCCGATCCGCTTGATGGGCGAGCCGGAAAACCGCGCGCGAAATCCTGCGTCATCCAACATCGCAAGCTCTGCCAGCTTGGGCGCCCGCAGATCCTCGCGCGCCGCATATCGCAGCTCTTGCGCGTCGGCGGCAAATTTGTTCCAAGGGCAAACCGCAAGGCAATCGTCACAGCCATAGATCCGGTTGCCCATTTTGGCCCGCAATTCTGGCGCGACAGGGCCTTTGTGTTCGATCGTCAGATAGGAAATGCAGCGCCGCGCATCTAGTTGAAACGGGGCGGGAAACGCATCGGTCGGGCAGATATCCAGACAGGCGCGGCAGGATCCGCAGTGTTCAACCTCGGGTGCATCGGGTTCCAGGTCGAGCGTGGTAAAGATCGCCCCCAGAAAAAACCAGTTGCCAAGATCACGCGACAACAGATTGGTATGCTTGCCCTGCCAACCCAGCCCCGCCGCCTGTGCCAGCGGTTTTTCCATGACCGGGGCCGTATCGACAAACACCTTGATCTCGCCCCCTGCGGCGTCAATCAGCCAGCGACCCAACCGTTTAAGGCGCTTCTTGACCAGATCGTGGTAATCCCGGTTCTGCGCATAAACCGAAATCGCGGCCCGGTCGCGGTGCTGCAAGATGGCAAGCGGATCGTGGTCAGGCTTATAGACCTCTGCCAGCATGATAACCGAACGCGCCTCGGGCCAAAGCGCCGTCGGATCGCCTCGCCACGCCATACGTTCTGCCATCCAAGACATCTGCCCGTGGCGACCCGCCGTCACGAAGGCATCAAGCCGCGCGGCGATTTCTGGCACCGCGTCCGGCGTGGTCACGCGGCATTTTGAAAACCCTTCTGCCAGAGCCTGCCGGGTCAGCCGCTCTTTCAACTCGGGTGCCATCAGCGCGTCAAAGATCAGAAATCAAGGTCAGCATAATGTGCGGGCGGAGGGAAGCCCGGCACCTGATCGGCAAGGATCGAGCGAAACGCGGGGCGCGATTTGATCTTGGCGTACCAATCCTTGACCACTGCGCTGCGGTTCCAGTCCACATCAGAAATATAATCCAACGCCGACAGATGTGACGCCGCCGCGAAATCGGCCAGACTCATCGTATCGCCCGCCAGCCAGCGCCGCTGGTCCAGCAGCCACGCCATGTAATCCAGATGATACTTGATCGCCTTGGCCCCCGCCTTGACGTTCTTGGACTCAGGAAACCCCTGCCCCATCAGCTTTTTGTTGACCCGCTCATAGAGCAGCTTTGACGTGACCTCGTGGTGGAATTTGTCGTCAAACCAGTTCACCAGACGGCGCACTTCGTAGCGTCCATCCGGATTGCTGGGCAGCAGCGAGGGGATCGGGTGCTTTTCTTCGATGTACTCGCAGATCGGGCCGCTCTCGGCCAACATCTTGCCATCCATCTTGAGGACCGGCACTTTGGCGGCGGGGTTACGGCGCAGAAAATCTGCGTCCAGCTCCCAATAGCGCTCTTCGACGAGTTCGACCTCGATCTTCTTTTCGGCAAGCGACAGGCGCACCTTGCGGCAGAACGGGGACAGGGGGACATGAAACAGACGGTTCATTGCAAACGGCTCGATTTTTTACAGGCTTGCGCCTCAATGCCGCGAACGCGCGGTTAATTCAACTCTCGAAACAGTCTGATCGCCCATCTGCGCGGATCGTTGCAGCGCCGTCGCGAATGGCTGCCGTGCGTTTTAGCTGGCTCGCACTTGGGTTAGCGGCTGATCGACCCTTTGGATTGGGCAGAACAGAGGCCAGACGCGCCGCTTGTGTCGCAGTCAAATTTGACGCCGAGACGCCAAAATAGTGCTGCGCGGCCGCCTGAACCCCGAAAACACCCTCGTCAAATTCGGCGACGTTCAGATAGACCTCAAGGATACGCTGCTTTGACCAGATCGCCTCCATCACCAGCGTGATCAGCGCCTCTAACGCTTTGCGGGTCCAGTTGCGACCATGCCAGAGGTAGACGTTCTTGACCACTTGTTGACTGATCGTAGAGGCCCCACGCACCCCGCCCGAATCCAGCGCAGCGCGGATCGCGTCCATGTCAAAGCCCCAATGCAGACAGAAATTCGCGTCCTCTGCCGCGACCGCAGAACGCCCCATAACCGGGGCGATATCGTCAAATGACACCCATGTGCGCTTGACCCCGTCCAGACGGCGTGCTTCGGAAAAGATATAGGGCGTCGTGGGTGGGTTGATCAGCGTGTAGGCCAAGACCGCCACCAGCAAGAGCGCAGCCGCCGCCAGTACAGCCCGCAACACCCAGCGCATTAGCCATGCGATGGGGCGAAATCGGCGGCGGTCTTTGGATTTGGGCGCGGGTTTAGCCCTGCCCGTTGTCTTGCCTGCTCTTGCCATGCAAATGGCCTAGCCGACGACAACAGGATTGGTCAACCGCCGTCATTTGGAACAGGCCGCGACACGAAGGCGGCACGCTCTGTCATCCGTAAGCGCGCACAGCATCATTGCCTCTGCCTCGGCAGCTTCGGGCGTGGCCCCAAAGCCTGCCACACGCGCGCGGTCAAAGTTTTCCACAATTGCGGCGCATCCGGTGTGGAACACCTCTATCACACCACAGCGCGTTCCGCAGATCTTTTCAACACGGGCCAGGGCGTCAGGGGCCGTGCGACGGCCTGTGGAACGTGCCGTCATGCCACCATCACCGGCAGAGATCGCCCCAAAACAGTAGTCATACCCGCAGGTGCCAGCGCTCACTGGCATCGACAGGATCAATGCGAAACCAAGGGCCAATCCCCTCGCACAGGTTTTTCCGAAATGAATCATTTGCAATCCCTTCTATCAGGGACAACAATCTACAAGTTAACAATTGATTAACAGAAAAAAAGGCCAGAGCAGATGCCCCGGCCTTGATTTTATTGCCTTGGATTGCAATGCCTTACGCAAATGCAGCCCCAGGTTCATCACTCAGAGGGTGAAGCAAACGGGTTAGCATCTCCTTTGGGCAGACCTGAAGGAAGTGCCCGCGCTCAAGCTCCCAGTGTTGCAGGATTTCTTGCGCTTTCATGCTTTGCGTTTCCCCGGCGTGCCGCTGGATCAGCGTTTTCAACTGACTCTCCCAGTGGGGCACCGTGACCTGACCCACGACCAACGTTTCCATGTTCATGAAGTTCTGCGCGGTGTCCTCCGGATCATAGAGATAGGCCATGCCCCCGGTCATCCCCGCGCCAAAGTTCGCGCCAATCTCGCCCAGGATCACAGCAACGCCACCGGTCATGTATTCACACCCGTTCGAGCCACAGCCCTCGACCACAACCATTGCGCCAGAGTTGCGCACGGCAAAGCGTTCACCAGCACGCCCGGCGGCAAAGAGATAGCCATCGGTGGCACCGTACAGCACCGTGTTGCCGATGATCGTGTTCTCGGATGCGACCAGAGGCGAGGCCATCGGCGGACGCACGACGATTGTGCCGCCCGACAGGCCTTTACCCACATAGTCGTTGGCATCTCCGCTGACCTCTAGTTCCAGC
>CALGTJ010000302.1 GCA_937901435.1 uncultured Rhodobacter sp.
TCGCGGCGGCATTCGTGACCTACCCAGAGCGCCGCCCGACCGCGCCCTGTTGCGTCATACAGGAGTAGGCTTTTGAAACTGCGTTCAAATTTCATCGCCGGGTCGCAGCAGGCGCAGGCCAATCGCGCGGCCCATCTGGAGGCGTTGCAACAGATCGCCGACGCGGCGGAACTGGCGAGCCTTGGGGGGGGCGAAACCGCGCGTGCACGCCACCTTGGTCGGGGCAAGATGCTGCCAAGAGACCGGGTGGCGGGGCTGCTGGATCCGGGCTCTGCGTTTCTGGAAATCGGCGCGACGGCGGCCCATGGGCTTTATGGCGGGGCGGCGCCGGGGGCGGGGCTGATCGCCGGGGTTGGCCGGGTGATGGGGCGCGATGTGATGGTCGTGTGCAATGACGCGACTGTCAAGGGCGGCACCTATTACCCGATGAGCGTCAAGAAACATTTGCGCGCACAGGAAATCGCCGAAGAATGCCATCTGCCCTGCGTCTATCTGGTCGACAGCGGTGGCGCGAACCTGCCCAATCAGGACGAGGTGTTTCCGGATCGCGATCACTTTGGGCGGATCTTTTACAATCAGGCGCGGATGAGCGCCAAGGGGATCGCGCAGATCGCGGTCGTGATGGGGTCGTGCACGGCGGGTGGGGCCTATGTGCCCGCCATGTCGGATGTGTCGATCATCGTGAAGGATCAGGGGACGATCTTTCTGGCGGGGCCACCCTTGGTGAAGGCGGCGACGGGAGAGATCGTATCGGCAGAGGATCTGGGCGGCGGTGATGTGCACACGCGGCTCTCTGGTGTGGCGGATTATCTGGCGGATGACGATGCACATGCGCTGGCCTTGGCGCGTCAGGCGGTCGGGTCGCTGAACGCCCGAATTTGTGACGAGAATTCGCTGACGTCAGAGCCGCCCGCCTATGATCCGGAGGAGATCCTTGGCGTGGTCCCTGCGGATCTGCGCACGCCCTATGACATCCGCGAGGTGATTGCGCGGCTTGTGGATGGCTCTCGGTTCGATGAATTCAAACAGCGCTTTGGCGAGACGCTGGTCTGTGGATTTGCGCATGTGATGGGCCATGCGGTTGGCATCATCGCCAACAACGGGGTGCTGTTTTCTGAGGCGGCGCAAAAGGGCGCACATTTCGTGGAACTCTGTTCGCAGCGGCGTATCCCTTTGGTGTTCTTGCAAAATATTACTGGTTTCATGGTGGGGCGCAAATACGAGAACGAAGGCATAGCGCGCCATGGGGCCAAGATGGTGACGGCGGTGGCCACCACATCCGTGCCGAAAATCACGATGTTGCTGGGCGGTTCCTTTGGCGCGGGCAACTACGGCATGGCAGGGCGCGCGTATCAGCCGCGGTTCCTTTGGACATGGCCCAACAGCCGGATTTCGGTGATGGGCGGCGCGCAGGCGGCGGGCGTGCTGGCCACGGTGAAACGCGACGCGATCGAGCGCGCCGGGGGGGCTTGGTCTGCCGAGGACGAGGCCGAATTCAAGCGACCCACCGTGGAAATGTTCGAGGAACAGAGCCATCCGCTCTATGCCTCGGCGCGGCTTTGGGACGATGGCATCATTGATCCGCGAAAAAGCCGCGGGGTTCTGGCGCTTAGCCTGCGTGCGGCCCTGAACGCCCCGATCGAGGAGACCCGGTTTGGCGTGTTTCGCATGTAGGGCGCGGGTTTTACGGCTGTCTGAGGCTTTGCTGCAAAAGGCGGGCGTTTTTTGAGTATTTTTGCCAAGATGAAGGAGGGGGCGTTTTGGGACTGACAACGCGGTTGACCCGCAGCTTTGATCTGACGCATCCGATCCTCTCTGCGCCGATGGCGAATGCGGCGGGGGGCGCTTTGGCGGGGGCTGTGACGCAGGCTGGCGGGCTTGGGCTGATCGGCGGGGCCTATGGTGACCCGACGTGGATTGCGGGCGAATTTGCCAAGGCTGGGAACCGGGCGGTTGGCTGCGGCTTGATCACATGGAATTTGGCTGGGCGGCCAGAGATCTTGAGCCAAGTCCTGTCCCACCAGCCTGCGGCGCTGATGCTGAGCTTTGGTGATCCTGCGCCTTTTGCGGCACAGATTGCGGCGGCGGGCGTGCCGCTGATCGTGCAGGTGCAAAGCCTGCGTGACGCGAGGCGGGCGGCCGATGTGGGCGCGCAGGTGATTGTGGCACAGGGCAGCGAGGCAGGGGGGCACGGCCAGTCGCGCGCCACCATGAGCCTTGTGCCGGAGGTGGCCGACGCGATGGCGCGCGCGCATCCAGAGGTCATTGTGCTGGCGGCAGGGGGCATTGCGGATGGGCGCGGCCTAGCGGCGGCCCTGATGCTGGGGGCAGAGGGCGTGGTGATCGGCTCTCGGTTTTGGGCCAGTGCCGAGGCGCTGGTGGCACCCGATATGCTGGCGGCAGCGATGCAGGCCAATGGCGATGACACGATCCGCTCGACGGTGATGGATGTGGCACGCCGTCTGAACTGGCCGGATCGCTATACCTGCCGGGTTTTGCGCAACGCGTTTACGGATCGCTGGCACGAGGATCTGGACGGATTGATTGCGGTGGCGGAAAGTGAAGCGGTGAAATGGGGTGCGGCGTGGGAGGTGGGTGATCCGCAGGCGGCCAATACCTTTGTCGGTGAGGCGGTTGGCCTGATTGAAACGGTGCGCCCGGCGGGCGATCTGATCAGCGAAATCGCGGCGCAGGCAGAGGCGTTGCTTGGCGGTGGATGGCGGCGATGAGGCTAAGGTCGCCGACTGTGTATGCGAACAAATGGAATGGCACGAATGTTCAGTAAAATCCTGATTGCGAACCGCGCAGAGATCGCCTGTCGCGTGATGGAAACAGCGCGCGCCATGGGCGTGGGCACGGTGGCGGTCTATTCGGACGCGGATGCGCGGGCCAAGCACGTGCAGATTGCGGATATGGCCGTGCATATCGGCGGCTCTGCGCCGGGCGACAGTTATCTGCGGGGCGATGTGATCATTCAGGCCGCGCTTGATACGGGCGCGCAGGCGATCCATCCGGGCTATGGCTTTTTGTCCGAGAACCCTGCGTTTGTAGAGGCCGTCGCGGCGGCGGGTTTGACCTTTATCGGGCCATCGGCCAGCGCGATCCGGGCGATGGGCCTGAAAGACGCGGCCAAGGCGTTGATGGTCAAGGCGGGCGTGCCTGTGGTGCCGGGCTATCACGGCGCGGATCAGGATGCAGGCCTTTTGGCGCGCGAGGCGGATAAGATCGGCTATCCTGTGCTGATCAAGGCGGTGGCAGGTGGGGGCGGCAAGGGGATGCGCCGGGTCGCGCACGCCGCAGATTTTGCAGATGCACTGGCAAGCGCGAGGGCAGAGGCACGCGGGGCGTTCGGCAATGAGGCCGTTTTGATCGAGAAATACGTTGATAAACCGCGCCATATAGAGGTGCAGGTCTTTGGCGACGGCACCCATGCCGTTCACTTGCACGAGCGCGACTGTTCGCTGCAACGCCGTCACCAGAAGGTCGTTGAGGAGGCCCCCGCGCCGGGCATGACGCCAGAGCTGCGCGCCTCGATGGGCGCGGCGGCGGTGCGGGCGGCAGAGGCGATCGGGTACAAGGGTGCTGGCACGGTCGAATTCATCGTTGATGCCTCGGATGGTCTGCGTGAGGACAGGTTCTACTTTATGGAGATGAACACGCGGCTACAGGTTGAACACCCGGTGACAGAGGCGATCACGGGTGTGGATCTGGTGGAATGGCAGTTGCGCGTGGCCGCCGGAGAGGGTCTGCCGCTGGCGCAGGACCAGATCCCGCTGAACGGTCACGCCTTTGAGGTGCGCCTCTATGCAGAGGACGTGCCAAAGGGCTTTTTGCCGGCCACGGGCACATTGACCCACGTACAGTTCCCGCCCGAGGTGCGCGCGGACAGTGGTGTGCGGGCGGGTGATACGATCTCTCCGTATTATGATCCGATGATTGCCAAGCTGATCAGCCATGGGGCGACCCGTGACATCGCACGGGCGCGCATGGCGCAGGCGCTGGAGGGCACGCAGGTGGCCGGATCGGTGACCAACCACAGCTTTTTGCGCGCGCTGGTGGCGCAGGTCGATTTTGTCGCGGGTGACGTGGACACCGGGCTGATCGAGCGGCAGCTTGAGGCGTTGACCGCTGATCCCGTGCCCTGCTCGCGCACCTGTGCTTTGGCTGGGATCGGCGCGTTGGGGCTGGATCAAATCACGCCGTTTCAGGGCTTTACCCTGTGGCAGCCGATGACCCATCTGTCGCAGATCCTGTGGTGCGACGAAGAGATCGCGCTGCGTGTTGCGACACTGGGGCAGGGGCGGTTTCAGGTGGATATAGCCGGAAACGGGCATCTGATCGAACGGCGCGATGACATATGGTGGATCGACGGCGATAAAACCCCGGCGCAGATTGTGTGTCATGCGGCGGGGATCAGCGTCTTTTGGGGCAACGGGTATCATTTCACTCTGCCCGACCCGCTGGACAAGGCGGATACAGCCGCAGGCGATGGCACGCTGATCGTGGCCCCTATGCCCGGTCTGGTGAAATCGGTCTTTGCCACAGCGGGCCAGACGGTAACGACGGGCGACAGGCTGGCGATATTGGAGGCGATGAAGATGGAACATGTGATGACGGCGGCGCGCGATGGCGTGGTGGCAGAGGTGCTGGTGACGCCCGGCACGCAGGTAGAGGCGGGCGCGGCCCTGATCCGGCTAGAGGTGTCGGCATGATCCGCCTGCATCACGTGCCGTTCTCGCGCTCTTTCCGGGTGCTGTGGCTGCTTGAGGAAATGGGGCTGGCGTTCGAGATCATCCCCTACAGCATCCCCGACGGTTCTCTGCGCGCGCCAGAGTTTGTCGCGATCTCGCCTGCTGCCCGCGTGCCGGGTCTGGAAATCGACGGTCTCAGCCTGTTTGAAAGCGGGGCCATCGTCGAATACCTCTGCGAGACCCGCGCCGAACATGGCTTTGGCCGTGC
>CALGTJ010000303.1 GCA_937901435.1 uncultured Rhodobacter sp.
GTGTTGCGGCCTTCGTGCGCGAATGGAAGGGTGAACGACAGCGTGCGCATCACACTGCGCATTCCGGGGTGATCCGGCCACCTATTCCGATAGCATCCGGCCACCCGTACCGATTTAACCCGGCCACTCAAACCGGGGCATCCGGCCACCCCTGATCTGGGGGTTTGGGCGTCTGTTTTGAGGCAGTCTTTAACTGGCTACCTTGCCGTTCTTTTTGAACGGGAGGTGGCGCGATGCAGAGATTGTCGATGCGCAAGATACGGGAAGCCCTACGGCTTCGATCAGATGGATTTTCAGGGCGCCAGGTGGCGCAGAGCCTGTCGCTTGGCCGTGCGACGGTGTCGGAGTATTTCCGGCGTGCGGATGTGGCCGGTTTGGGCTGGCCTTTGCCTGATGATCTATCGGATGTTGATCTAGAGCAGCGGTTGTTTCCGCACCAACCTGGCGCGTCGGCCCGGGCGATCCCACAACCCGATTGGGCGTACGTTCACGCGGAACTGCGGCGTAAGGGCGTGACGCTGGCGCTGCTGTGGGAAGAGTATCGCGGCGTCTATCCCGATGGCTACGGATACAGCCGATACTGCGAACTCTACACTCGGTGGGAGGGGCGCTTGTCGCCGGTAATGCGTCAGCGGCACCCTGCGGGCGAGCGGCTGTTTGTTGATTACGCAGGACACACTATCGATGTCATCTGCCCTGAGACGGGCGAAGTGCGCACTGCACAGATCTTCGTCGCGGCCCTTGGGGCGTCAAACCTCACTTATGTTGAGGCGACATGGACCCAAAGCCTGCCAGACTGGATCAGCAGCCACGTCCGTGCTTTTGCCTTTTTGGGTGGTGTGCCTGCGCAGGTCGTCCCGGACAATCTGAAGGCTGCGGTGATCAAGGCCTGTTTCCATGATCCCGCGATCAATCGCACCTATGGGGATATGGCGGCGCATTATGACACCGCTATCGTGCCCGCCCGGCCTCGCAAACCGAAGGACAAAGCGAAGGTCGAGGGCGCTGTTTTGCTGGCCGAGCGCTGGATACTAGCCCGCCTGCGCAACCAGACGTTCTTCAGCCTGGACGAGTTGAATGCCGCGATCCGGCCCCTGCGCGACCAGTTGAACAACAAAGTCACCCGACATCTTGGTGCCAGCCGTAGGGCCCTGTTCGAGACGCTCGATAAACCCGCGCTAAAGCCGTTGCCCGCTGAACCTTATGTTTATGCGGAATGGAAACTGCGCCGCGCCGGGATTGATTATCACATTGATGTCGACCGGCATTATTACTCGGTGCCACACCCGCTGATCAAACAGAAGCTTTGGGTGCGCATCACCGCCCGCACCGTCGAAGTCTTCCATAATGGTCAAAGGGTTGCAGCCCATGCCAGAACGTCGGGCAACCGCCAGCATTCCACCGTCCGCGATCACATGCCGCCCAATCACCGGTTCAGGTCCGACTGGTCTCCTGAGGTGATCCGTACCCGTGCTGCCCGGATCGGCCCTCATGTTGCGACCTTCGTGACACTCTTGATGGAGAAACGCCGTCACCCTGAACAGGCCTATCGTGCCTGCCTTGGCGTGCTCAAGCTAGCCCGCAGCTTTGGCAATGATCGTCTTGATCGTGCCTGCGAACGCGCACTTGAGATCAACGCCTACAGTTACTCATCCCTGCATTCCATTCTCAAGAATGGTCTGGATCGTCAGCGCCGCCAACCCGCCACGGACGGCCCCACGATCACACATTCCAATATCCGTGGCGCGGGATACTTCCATTGAAGAGGACACAATATGCTCGATCATCCAACACTGGATCAACTCAGAACGCTCAGGCTCGACGGCATGGCGGAAGCCTTTGCCGAGATGCAGACGCAAGACGGCACAGCCGACTTGACCCATGCCGAATGGCTGGGCCTGCTGATCGACAGAGAGGCCACGAGCCGAGAGACCAAACGCTTTGAAAGCCGGATGCGCACCGCGCGCTTGCGCCATGTCGGTGCCGCCCCCGAGGACGTGGACTACAAAACCCGTCGAGGTCTGGACAAAGCGCTCTTCCAAAACCTGCTCACGGGTAAATGGATCAAAGACAAAAGGAACCTGATGATCACAGGCCCCTGCGGTGTCGGTAAAACCTGGCTGGCCTGTGCGTTGGCGCAAGCGGCGTGCCGAGAAGGCACCACTGTCCTCTACAAACGCGCGACACGTCTGTTTGATGAACTCGAATTGGCACATGGCGATGGCCGCTTTCCACGCGTCTTCAAAGCGCTGACGAAGACCCAGTTGCTCATTTTGGATGATTGGGGGCCAGACCGGCTGAACGCCAGCCAACGCCGCGATCTGATGGAGATCGTTGAGGATCGCTATGGCACCGGTTCAACTCTGATCACCAGCCAATTGCCCATCAGCACATGGCATGACGTCATCGGCGAACCAACCTTCGCTGATGCCATCCTCGACCGCCTCGTGCACAACGCATATCGCATCGAGCTCGAGGGCCAATCCTTCAGAAAGCAGGAAGTCAAATCAGGTGACGAAACGCCCGCCAACTGATAGCTAAAACCTCAAGCCTCAACACGGCGCGCCAAAAGTGGCCGGATGCCCCGGTTTAGGTGGCCGGATGTTGTCGGAATGACCGGCCGGATGCTCCGGAATGCGCACAGATGCCCCAGAAAATCCGGAATATGTTCAATGACATGCGAAGAGGTGACCCA
>CALGTJ010000304.1 GCA_937901435.1 uncultured Rhodobacter sp.
TTCGCTGGGCCTGTTCCAGCCCGCCGAATAACCCGATGCGCCGCGCGGACCGCCTTTTTCAAATCGTGCAGGCCCTTCGGGGCGGGCGATTGGTGACGGCAAAAGCCCTGGCGCAAAAACTTGAGGTCAGCGAGCGCACGATCTATCGCGACATCGCTGACCTTCAGGGCACAGGTGTGCCAGTCGAGGGCGAGGCAGGCTATGGCTACATCATGCAAGACGGGTTCGAACTGCCCCCGCTGATGTTTACCCGCGAAGAAATCATTGCCTTGGTGGCAGGCGCGCGCATGATCCGCACATGGGGCGGGCTGACTATGGCCAGAGGGGCCGAGGAGGCCCTGATCAAGATCTACGCCGTCCTGCCAGACTCCGACCGCGCCCGTGCGCAAGCCGTCCATATCCATGCTCTCGCCGCACAGGGGCTGGATGACGCGACCCGCGCGCTGGTGGATCGGCTGGAACAGGCCACAGAGAACAAAGACCGAATCGCGCTAAGCTACAAAGACGTCGATGGCCAACCGACCAAGCGCAATGTGCGCCCTCTTGGGCTTGGCTTTTGGGGCAATGTCTGGACCATGCTCGCGTGGTGTGAGACTCGCGAAGATTTTCGCATGTTCCGCCTTGATCGCATTCTGGACGCAACCGAGAACGGGCGGTTTCGAACCGAAAAAGACAAAACCCTTGCAGCCTACAGGCTAAAGCAACGCGCCGCCGGTTCGCCTATTTAAAAACGGCCTGACGCGTTTCCATATTGGCCCGCACCGCCTCTGTCTGATTGGCGCTGCCAAGGATCATGGCCTGAATTTCGGCCTCAACAGCCAGCCCCTCGCCCTGCGGCAACGTCCACACCCGATCGACCAAGGTCTTGATACCATTGATAGCTTCGGGCGATTTTGCAGCCAGTTCCATGGCCAGATCGCGCGCCGCGGCTAAAGGATCGCTGGCCAGTCGCGTCACAAGACCTAGCGCCTCGGCTTCTGTCCCTGACATCATCCGCGCCGTCATCATCAGCTCTTTCGCGTGATCTGCCCGCATCAATTTCGGCAGGCTTTGCGAGAGTCCCATGTCCGGGATCAGCCCCCATTTCGCCTCCATCACGGACAGGCGCGCATCCGGGCGACACAGGCGCAGATCAGCCGCAAGAGCCAGCTGGATCCCCGCTCCAAGGCAAACGCCATCGACAGCGGCAATCACCGGAACGCGCAATTCCTGCCAGACGCAAACGGGTTTCTGAAACCAGTTTGCGACCTCACCCGGCGCGGGCGTCAACAGCCGCACCCGCATTTCATCGACCTGCCCGGCGAGGCTCTGCATCACGTCCAGATCAAGGCCAGAGCAGAAATCGCCGCCCGCGCCATACAGAATAACGACGCGCAGATCGGGGACGGTTTTCAGACCTTCACCAGCAGCGGCGAGCGCGTCAAACATCTCTAACGAAAAGGCATTTTTACGCGCCGGGCGGTTCAGCCTCACCTCGGCGATGCCATCGCTCAGCGTGACCTCGACGCAGCCCATCGTCTAATGCGCCTCGGCCCAATTCGCGCCCTGCCCCGCATCCACGATCAGCGGCACGTCGATATGAACCGAAGGATGCGCAGCACCTTCCATGATGCCTTTGACAACGGCGATGGTGTCATCCACCGCGCCATCTTCGACCTCAAAGATCAACTCATCATGCACCTGCAACAGCATCTTGGCGGGCAGATCCTTGATCGCCTCGTCCATTCGGATCATCGCACGGCGGATCACATCAGCGGCGGTACCTTGAATAGGCGCGTTGATCGCGGCCCGTTTAGCGAAACCGGCGTGTGGCCCCTTTGCGTTGATCTCTGGCGTGTGGATTTTGCGGCCAAACAGCGTTTGCACGAACAGATTCTCTTTAGCAAAGGCAATCGTGTCGTCCATATAAGTTCGAATGCCGGGGAAGCGTTCGAAGTAACGGTCAATAAACCCCTGCGCCTCGGCCCTTGGAATGCGCAAATTGCGCGCAAGGCCAAAGCCGGAAATGCCATAGATCACCCCAAAGTTGATCGCCTTGGCCTGACGGCGAATATCCGGCGTCATTTCGTCAAGCGGGACATCAAACATCTCTGACGCGGTCAGCGCATGGATGTCGATACCATCGGCAAAGGCTTGTTTCAGCTCGGGAATATCCGCGATATGGGCGAGGATGCGCAGTTCTATCTGTGAATAGTCGAGGCTGACCAGCGTCTTGCCCTTTTCGGCGATAAAGGCCTCGCGGATGCGGCGGCCTTCCTCAGAGCGCACAGGAATGTTCTGCAGGTTCGGATCAGTCGAGGCCAGACGCCCCGTCGACGCCCCGGCGATGGAATAGGATGTGTGAACGCGTCCCGTTTCCTTGTTGATATGGGTCTGCAAGGCGTCCGTATAGGTCGATTTCAGCTTGCTGAGTTGGCGCCAGTCCAGCACGCGCCCCGGCAGATCATGTTCTGTCGCCAGATCCTCTAACACGTCGACACCCGTGGCATAGGCCCCAGTCTTGCCCTTTTTACCGCCCGGCATGTCGAGCTTGTCAAACAGGATCTCGCCCAACTGCTTGGGAGAGCCGACATTGAACGTCTCGCCCGCCAAATCGTGAATTTCCGCCTCAAGCCCCGCCATCTTTTGACTGAACGCATTGGACATCCGGCTGAGCGTGTCGCGATCCACCTTGATCCCGGCCATTTCCATGCGCGCCAGCACCGGCACCATGGGCCGTTCCAGCGTCTCATAGACGGTCGTGACCTGTTTCAGATGCAGCTTGGGCTTGAACGCCTGCCACAGCCGCAGCGTGATATCGGCGTCCTCGGCGGCATAGGGCACCGCCTTTTCCAGCGGCACGCGGTCAAAAGTGATCGCGGATTTGCCAGAGCCCAGCAAGGGTTTGATCGGGATCGGCGTGTGGCCCAGATACCGTTCAGACAGCAGGTCCATCCCGTGATTATGCTCGCCAGCGTGCATGGCGTAGGACATCAGCATCGTATCGTCTATGGGGGCTACGCTGATGTTATAGTGGGCAAAAATTTTTGCGTCGTATTTCATGTTTTGACCGATCTTGAGGATCGCAGGGTCCTCTAGAACCGGTTTGAGCATATCAAGCGCGTCGTTCAACCCCATCTGCCCTTCAGCCAGATCGTCAGAGCCAAAGAGATCGTCAGATGCGGATTCCTTATGGATCAAGGGCACATAGCAGGCCAGCCCCGGCTCGACACATAGGGAAATCCCGACCAGATCGGCCCGCATTTCGTTCAGGCCAGTGGTCTCGGTATCGACCGCCACATAGCCGCGCTGGCGAATGCGGTCGATCCAGACCCCAAGCGCCTCGGCGTCACCCACTTTTTCATAACCATCTGCGCTGAACGGCACAGCCTCTGGCGCATCCACCTCGCCCGCCTCGGGGGCCTTGTCCTCGATCACCAGGGCCTCGACGCCCAACATCTCTGACACGCGGCGCGTGATTGTGCGAAATTCCATATTCGCGAGGAATTTCAGCAAGTCCTCGGGAACCGGATCCCGCACCTCAAGCGACTCAAGCGTAAAATCCAGATCCATCTTTTGATCCAGTGTCACCAACTGCCGCGACAGGCGGATCTGCTCGGCGAAATCAATCAACGTCTGGCGACGCTTGGGCTGTTTGATCTCTTCGGCGCGGGCCAACAAACTGTCCAGATCGCCGAATTCGTTGATCAAAAGGGCCGCCGTCTTGATCCCGATGCCGGGCGCACCCGGAATGTTGTCCACCGAATCCCCGGCCAGCGATTGCACATCAATCACGCGATCAGGGCCAACGCCGAATTTTTCCTCGACCTCTTCAACGCCGATCCGCTTGTTCTTCATGGCGTCCAGCATCTCGACGCCCCCACCGACAAGCTGCATCATGTCCTTGTCGGAACTGATGATCGTGACGCGCCCGCCCGCCTCGCGTGCCTGGCGTGACAGGGTGGCGATGATGTCATCGGCCTCAAACCCCTCAAGCTCGATACAGGCAATGTTGAACGCCCGTGTCGCCTCGCGCGTCAAGGGGATCTGCGGGCGCAAATCCTCTGGCATCGCCTCGCGGTTTGCCTTGTATTTGTCATAGATATCATTGCGAAAGGTGTGGCTGCCCTTGTCGAAGATCACCGCAACATGGGTCGGGGCCTCGGGACCTTTGTTGTCCTCGACATATTTGTAAACCATGTTCACAAATCCGCTGACTGCGCCAACCGGCAGACCGTCAGACTTGCGCGTCAAAGGCGGCAGCGCGTGATAGGCGCGGAAAATAAAGGCAGAGCCATCAATCAGATGCAGGTGACACCCTTTGCCAAAACCATCGCTCATATGATTGCCTTCCTCTTCGCTCAACGCCCGACTTTGTGATGGCACGAATAGGCCGCACCTGCCAGCCGCGCAAAGGGCAATTCTGTTATCCCACCGCAGCGCGACCGCAACAGGCCACCGCAAAAGTCCCGCCCGTCAAACCGTCCCGCGTAGAGGACCTAGTTAACAGTATCCGCAAAATCCTCATGAATGAATTTCTTGTCGCAATAGCCACATTCCACCCAGCCCGTATCGGGCGGGATCATCAGCCAAACGCGCGGATGCCCCAACGCGCCCCCGCCCCCGTCACAGGCAATGCGGGTCGCACTTACAATCTCGGTCTCAGGTGCGTCGATCGACATGATTTTTCTCTCATTCCAGCTCTGCGCCCATGATACCGATCCCTGCCGCACGGGCAAGTGCCGACACCCTCTCAACCCGAACAACCCCAAAACAAAAACGTCACCTTTCCACAGCCCCCTGACTGGCCCCAAAGGGGACAGGAGGCAAACCAGCGACGCCATCAGGCGTCTCCTTTTGGTTAAACATGCGCAGTAAACAATCAGTCAACAAAGAGATAATCTGTCTGTGTAATCTCGCGCGCGCGGTCTTCGGGCACATCCAGAAATTTAGACAAGGGTCCTGCGTTTTCCTCGGGGCTGCTGGCCTCGCGGATGCGATAGACATTCTCGAATCCCGCATCCCGGATCTGGTCACTTTCAAACACCACATCACTGCGGATCGTGGGCAAAAGGACGTTAATGGTTTCCTGGCCCGTCCGCTCTCCGGCCAAGCCGACGCGCTTGGCATGACCCAGCAGATAGGCATCACTGAAATCGCATTCGATCTCCAACAGCTTGGTGGTCGAGCGATCCGAAAAGAAATCCCGCATCAGATCCATGTTGTTGGGGTCCAGACAAACCACCATCCGGTCGATCTGGTAGTAGTCAAACAACATCCGCATCAAAGCCCGCCTGTGGCGCGCGCGTTTCCCGATTGTGACCTGAATCCCCCCCAGATCAGGCAACGGCGTGCCCTCTTCGTCAAACAGATATTCGATGCAGGTCAGACCGGTGACCGCGCGGATCCGCGACAGTAACCGTTTGGCAACATGCCATTTTTTGCACACCACAATCAGCAACTCACGGTCCCGCCCCAAGGTGCTTTCCGTCTCCCAGAACCGGGGCGCAAAACGTCGCCCGATCCGCCCGCGCCCCGACAGGAACTTGAACAGGCTGCGGCCCTCGTTCGAGATCTGGAACTCAATCGTGCGGCTTGCGTACAGATCCCCCAGCCGACGTTTCAACTCTATCGCGCCGGGAGAAATCTTGCGCGCAAACAGGAAATCCTGACTCAGCAGCAGGTCGTAATGGTCATTGTAAAACGTCACCGGCATCCCGTAGTCGGTGAACATAAGGAATGTCAGCGTTCGGGTTCTGATCTCGTTTTCTGGCACAAGATGTGGCACAAGTGTCTGAAAAAACGTCTCGTCCGGGATCCAGGTGGTGCGAAAGAACCGCATCACATCGCGGCGTTGGCGGCAGAAATCCAAAATCCATTCGACCGTGCGCCGCCGCAGGCACCACCATTGCGACCCGATCATGATCTGCATGTCCGCCGGCACCTCGCGGTGCAATCCAAGACGGCGCTGGGTGTTGACAGAAGCATAGAACAGCCTCTTGTTCCGACGCTCGTTAAAGAAATGCCGGTAATGCAGGCGATCGCCCTTCATCCCTGTCTTGATCCAGTCCGACTCAAAGAAATCAAAACTCTCGATATAGTCCACGTCCTCAGCGTCCAAAAAGGCATGGGCATATTGCGCCGATTTGATCGCCATGCAGTCGCCCGACAGCATGTAAAAATGGGTCGCGCGCGGAAATGCTGTGACCGCCGCTTCGACCGCCAAGAGGGTTGCCTCGACCAGCGACCATTCTCCCCAGCCGCATTTGACGCGTTTGCGGGTAAAGGCGACGTTGGGATTGTCGGCTAATTTGACCCTGATCCGCTCAAAATGCTTCGGATTGGCCCGCGCATCAAAGTGAATCGCGATGTTGTCGCCCGCCGCCGTCAGACGTTCAGCCTGGGCGATGATGGACTCGGGGTCCTTGTGACACAGCAAAATGAAGGCGATTTTTGCCATTTTAGAAACTTTATCCCCGATTCCGGCGTATTGTTGTCATAGTTATCGTGAACAACCATTGAAAAAACAGAGTTTGTTTGCTCTTTTCAGCAATAATAATGTTCGGCCGCCCGATTATCGGAACGGTCGGCGTAAGGAGGCGACGAGCTATGGGGTTTCCCGGCACCTGGATGACCGAGAGTGAAAGCATTGTGTACCGCGTGGTGCCCAAATGCGCTTGCTCGACGATCGGTCAGATAATGTACTATTCCGACCACGGCGAATTTTTTGACGGCGACATCCACGATGCGACCAGCGGGATGCATAAATGGGCCATCGAAGACAGCCAACCCAAAATCACGCATAACGTCCAAAAGCATCAGTCTTATGCGTTCACCTGCGTGCGCAATCCGTATACGCGCATCCTTAGCTCGTTCTTTGACAAGATCTGCGGGATTCAGCGCAACGGAAAACGATATCGTGGCAATCTGGTGCCTTTGTTGGTGCAGAAATACGGGATCGAGGTCGGTGGCGAGGACGGAAAGGAAGAGTTCGACCAGATCGCCTCGTTCCGCAGGTTCCTGTTGTTTGCGCGCGACACCATCCGCTGGCGCCGCCCAATGGACCCGGATATCCACTGGTCTGCCATGTCGGGCCATGTCTCGACCTTCATCGTGAACGGCGGGCGGTACGACAATATCGTGCACACCGAGGCGTTCAATGAAGGGATGCAGCGCGTGCTGGACGCGGTTGAAATCGCCAACCCTGTCGATCTGGCCACAATTCCCCGATTCAACGAATCAGAGGGGCACGGACCCAAGCGCGCGCACCCGGTCGAGGATTACTTTGACGATCTGTCCATGCATCTGGTCTATGAAATCTACAAACGCGATTTCAACGTGTTCAAATATGATTTCGAAAACCCGGCCAACAAGATGCCAACCCAAGAGATCGATCTGAACGAAGTTCACGCCAAACTGGGCGAGTAATCTAGCGTAATTTTGGCGGGCGGTCCGGGTCCATTCCCGGGGCGCCCGGTGTCTGCTCTGTCTGGGCCTGCTCTGTCGGGGCCTGTGGCAAATCAAACCGCAAGCCCTGCGTCGCCAGCTTCAGGCAAATCGGATCGCTGGCGTCGAAATAGCCGATGTCCAACTCTCCGGCCTCAAGCCCTGAAAAGATCAACGCTTCACCAATCGCCTGTGCCAGCGCCTCTTCGGCCCCCGGCACCGCATCCACGAAAGCCAGCAAATGGCCGGGACGCGCAGGCGCATAGGTTACCGCCACAAGATAGGCAGAACTTGCCAGCCCGGTCGCGGTCGACAGTTTCGCATCCAAAGCCCGCAACAGCGTCTCTGGCAGACCGCGCGGCGGGTCGATCTGGATCGGGCGTTCGTCGACTTCGGTCGGGCGATTGCCCAGCGTGCCGTGCAGCCACGTCACAGCCTCTGCCGGGATCAGAATCGACGAGGGCGCAACGCCAAGGTTCACGCCCAGACCAATGCCCTGCCCGTGCAACATCTGCACAATAACGCGCCCTGACAGGGCCGCATAGGGCGCACTGCCCCCGACGAATTCGGCCAGTCGTTCCTCGCGGTCAAAGACCAGAACGAACCTGCCATCCTCGACCTCGAATACATCGGGTGAGACCTGATCGCCCTGCGCCTCTTCAGCCAGAAGAAGGAACAACTCGCCATCGGCCAGCCGTTCATAAAATCGCAACCGCGTCGCGTCGCTGTCGTCCATACCCACGTGGGCGAGATCTAATGCTGTCTCAGTCATGCAGCACCTCTTGCACGCGCAGGCGCAGCTTTGGCAACAGGTCAGCCTCGAACCACGGATGTTTTTTAAGCCATCCGGTGTTGCGCCACGACGGATGCGGCAAAGGGAACACATCTGGCGCATGGTCGCGCCACGCGGTGACGGTTTTCGTGACCCCCGGTTTCGCCACCGTCCCAAGATGCCATAACTGCGCATACCCGCCGATCAGCAGGGTCAGACGCATTTTTGGCAAGGTCTCAAGCACGGACGCGCGCCAAGTTTGCGCGCAGATCCTCGGCGGCGGCAGGTCCGCGCCTTTGGCGTCATACCCGGGAAAGCAAAAAGCCATTGGCAGGATCGCCAGCTTGCTGCGGTCATAAAACACCTCTGGTGTGATCCCCATCCAACCGCGTAACCGCTCGCCCGAGGGATCATCAAACGGCTTGCCCGATTTATGCACCCGCATCCCCGGTGCCTGCCCCGCCACCAGAATTCGCGCGTCCTGCCCCAACCAAACGACTGGGCGCGGCGTATGGGCAGACCGGGTCGCGGCAAAACGATCTGCGCAGAGGGTGCAGTTGGCGATAACCGGGAGCAGTGGTTCAAGGTCGGGCATAGACAAGGACTTAGCCCGGATTATTCATCGAGGCGAGGGTGTGTGATGGCGGCGGTAGCGTAAG
>CALGTJ010000305.1 GCA_937901435.1 uncultured Rhodobacter sp.
TCAGCCTGTCGGACCGCTTTTCGACCGGCTCGTCGATCATGCCGCAAAAGAAAAACCCAGACGCTGCCGAGTTGATCCGCGCCAAGATCGGGCGGATTCTGGGGGCGATGGTCGGGCTGTTCACGGTGATGAAGGGCCTGCCGCTGACCTATTCCAAGGACATGCAGGAGGATAAAGAGCAGGTCTTTGACGCCGCCGACAACTTTATGCTGGCCGTCGCCGCGATGGAGGGGATGGTGCGCGATATGTCCGCCAATGTGCCCGCCTTGGAAAAGGCAGCCGCCAGCGGATTTTCCACCGCGACCGATCTGGCCGATTGGCTGGTGCGCGCGTTGGGCCTTCCGTTCCGCGAGGCGCATCATATCACGGGTGCTCTTGTGGCGATGGCCGAGGGCAAGGGATGCGATCTGCCGGATCTGAGCCTGACCGATATGAAATCCGTTCACGATGCCATTACACAGGATGTTTTTGCGGTGCTGGGTGTGCAAAACTCGGTTGCAAGCCGGGTCAGCTATGGTGGCACCGCCCCGGATCAGGTGCGCGCACAGGTGGCGCGATGGAAAGAGAGGCTGGGATGAAAAAGACAGTCGTTGCGATAATGCTGGGCGCTGGGTTGTTGGCAGGATGCGGCGTGGATGGCGCGCCCGAAAAGCCAGAGCCAAAGATCAAGACAGGTGTGACGCTGACGGGCACGGGCAAGGTCGGTGTGACGGGGACGTTATAGGATGTCGTTGCTGCGTATGATCTATCTGGCGCTGGCCATCTGGGGCGCCATCCATCCGATGTACTGGTTCATCACCTTTTGGCGCACCGAGGGCTTTTCGCTCAGCTTGCTGATCGATTCATGGTACGTGAACGCAGGTGCAACCGGGCTGGTCTGGGACCTCACCATCGCGGCCATCGCCCTGACCATCTGGATTGTGGCCGAGACATGGGTGCGTAAAAACTGGCTGGCATTGATCGCTATCCCGGCAACCTTCTGCATCGGCCTAAGCTGTGGCCTGCCGCTCTACCTCTTCCTGCGCACCCGCCCGGCATAAGACGGACGTTGCCGGACAGACCTTTCTGCCGTCCGCCCCCCTCAACCGGCGTTTGGTAGGTCAGTTTTGTACCCCATACCGAAAGTGGGTGAGACGGTTTTTATGGGCTGGTCGGCTTAGGCTTTCTTGCGCTCCCGCCTGCAGCTAGCACTGTGGTTACCGCCACATTTGCCGTATTCGTGGTATGAGGTCGCTTACACAGGACTGTCTGTAGCATCAGTTCAAAACCTATGGCCGTTGCTGCCCGTTTCCAAAGACGAGATACTTGAAACTTGTCAATTGTTCTGCCCCGACTGGACCGCGTGCGTGCATTTTACCTGTCGCAATCCCAATTTCAGCACCCATGCCAAACTCGCCCCCATCCGCGAACTGGGTTGACGCGTTGTGCATCACGACGGCTGAATCGATGGCACTCATAAAGCGTTTTGCAGCCGCCGTGTCCTCGGAAATAATCGCGTCCGTGTGCCCTGACGAGTGGTTTTGCACAAAAGCGATGGCCTCGTTCACGTCACCAACAATCTTTACAGAGATGATATTGCTGAGATATTCTGTGTCCCAATCTTCCTCGGTCGCGGCACGGATGCCCGGCAGAATACCCTGTGCTTCAGCGTCGCCGCGCAACTCGCAATCCCCAAGGGCCGCCGCCAAGAGTGGCAAGACCCGAGCCGAGATCTTGCGGTCGATTACAACACATTCAGTCGCTCCACAGATCCCTGTCCGGCGCATTTTGGCGTTCCGGACAATGCCCACTGCTTTTTCAACATCGGCGCTTTCATGGATGTAACTATGATTGTTGCCATCCAGATGCAGCAATGTGGGCACGCGGGCCTCTTTCTGGACCAGCGAGACCAATCCGCGTCCGCCACGTGGAATGACCAGATCGACAGTGTCTGTACTCTGCAATAGCAGCTTGACGGCCTCACGGTCGCTGGTGTCGACCAGTTGAACGGCATCTTCGGGCAGACCTGCCGCCTTCAGGCCCGCTGCCAGACAGGCGACGATAACGCGTGAGGAATGCAGGCTTTCAGAACCGCCGCGCAGGATGACGGTATTGCCGGATTTCACGCAAAGTGCACCCGCATCCGAGCCAACGTTAGGACGCGATTCATAGATCATTGCGATGACCCCGATTGGTACACTCACGCGGTCGATCCTCAGGCCGTTGGGCCGATCAAAACTTGCAAGGGTACGCCCCAACGGGTCGGATTGTTTTGCGATGGCATCGACAGCGTCCGCCATGGCAGCCACGCGGTCCTCGGTCAGGGTAAGGCGATCAATGAACGCGGCATCCTTATCGCCAACGCTGGCCAAGTCGATTGCGTTCGCAGCCAAAATCTCTGCCGTGCGCGCGCGCAATTCCTTTGCCGCTGCCTTCAACGCCTGATTGCGCTGGTCGGCCGTCGCCAAAGCAAGCTTGTGCGCCGCAGCTTTCGCGCGCTGGCCAAGGTTTGTAACAACTGCTGCAACGTCCATCTGGTTTGTGTCAGTGCTCATATCGTTCATATGGTGTCTCCTGTCCGCTGTGCGCGTCGCGCGGCATTTATTTCAGTTCGGCGGCGCGTCGATATGCGGCCTGCACGGTGTCATTCAAAAGCGCGTCCAACTGTCCGTCGCGTCGCAGTTCGTCCAGTCCGGCCTGTGTCGTGCCGCCTTTGCTGGTCACCGAGTTTCGCAAATCCTCCAGCGAGGCGTCCGACTGTCGGGCGGTTTCAACCGTGCCGGTGATGGTATCAAACACCAGCGTGCGAGATGTCTCTTCGTCAAACCCCAAGCGCTGTGCCGCTTCGACATAGCTGCGCATTATTTCGAACACATATCCCGGCCCGCTTCCGCTAACGGCGGTGAGGCGATCAATTTCATCCTCGCTGGCAAGGGGAACGCAGCTACCTGTCTGGGCAATAAAAGCTGTGACTTCGGTAATCTGCTGTTCGGTGCAGGCAGGATTTGCAAAAAGTCCCGAGACCCCCATCCCGACCATGGCAGCCAAATTGGGCATGACGCGAATAATGGCCGCCTCGCCAACGATGCCAGCCAATGTCGCAATACTGCATCCCGCCGCGATCGAGACAAAGCAGCCGCCCGGTTTCAACGCTGGCAAATAGTCGGGCAGCAAGTCAGCGATCATCTGCGGTTTGATGGCGATGACGATGACGTCAAATTTCGCAGCCGGCAGCGATGTCGCTTTTGTAACATGCGTTACGCCGTCCGGCATGTCTGTGGCAGCGGGATCGGCCACCGTAAACTGGTTGCCATCATGGTTGACCCACTGGCGCAACATTGCGCCGCCCATCTTGCCACATCCGATCAAAAGTATCTTCAATTTCGGCCTCCTTATCTTTGGCAAACCCGCACACATCCTGTGCCGCACCCTTTCGACGGGGCGCTGGATCAACCGGTGAATTTTTATCGGCGCAAAGCAGAGCAAATGCGCAAGAAATAGCGCTGCAACGCAGCAACCTATTTGCATTCACACATGGGGTGCGTGCTATACGTCACTCGAACACCTGAACGAGGTCTTGCTATATCGCTGCGTCCAAGGACGCAAACGGTTAGTATTTTTCCTTTTAAAACAAGACGATACCGGAGATAACATATGTCGACGAAGAAAAAAATCGTTGTCAAAGTCGGATCTAGCCTGCTCGCCAATAGCGATAATCTAACGCTGCGAGAGGTGGTCCTAGTTCTTCGACCACTTTGCGGCCCTGTTAAGGTGGATCAGGG